>JBELLC010000054.1:0-10451 GCA_042088965.1 Nisaea sp.
CAGCCTGCTGATAAATAGGCGCGCAGTGCATTTGGATGCGCGACAGTTGCCGATAAGCCAACTTGCCGCACAGCGGGTGCCAAGCGCTGCAAACGTGCTAACGCCAACGCTAAAAGTTCGCCGCGTTTATTGTCCACTAAGGCATGCAACTCATCGATGACGACTGTTTTCAGGTGACTGAAAAAGCTTGCTGCGTCTGGGTATGAAATCAGCAGAGCGAGGCTTTCCGGGGTGGTAAGCAAAATATTAGGAGGCTTTTCGCGCTGCCGTTTCTTTTTTGAGGCTGGGGTATCGCCGCTGCGGGTTTCAACGGAAATCTCAAGCTGCATATCAGCAATTGGCTGCTCAAGATTGCGGTGCACATCAACCGCCAGCGCTTTCAACGGCGAAATATACAATGTGTGCAGACCGGTTTGCGGCGTGGTGGCTAAGTCAACCAAACTGGGCAAAAACCCAGCCAGGGTTTTACCGCCGCCAGTGGGCGCGATCAGCAGGCATGAGGCACCGTCTTTTGCGGCTGCCACCATCTCAAGCTGATGGCGATGGGGGTGCCAGCCACGACCCTTAAACCACGCCGAAAACCCTGAAGGCAGGCTGACCTGGCGGCTGGCGTCAATCATCGCCAATCGGCAAGGATGGCCGCCATAATGCGCTGGCGTTCTGCCTGTTGATCCGTCGTCATCGTGGTGACGTCATGCTGCCCCCAAATGGGTCCGGGCCAGCAGATATCGCCTTGCCAGCGGACAATTACATGCAGGTGTAATTGCGCGACCATATTGCCAAGAGCACCGATGTTCATCTTATCGGCTTGAAATGCCTCTGCCATGGCCTTTGAAAAGTGGCTGCACTCGACCATTAATTGACGTTGATCGGTTACGGAGAGTTGGTAAATTTCGCGCAGATCCGTTTGCCGGGGGATTAACAGAACCCAGGGAAAATCAGCATTATTCGCTAATCTGACATGGCACAGCGGCAGATCGCCAATGGCATATGAATCAGCTTCGATGCGCGGGTCTAATGAGAAGCTTTGCATGGGTTTGCCTTAAGCAGCCCCTGGATACCAGGCTGGCGCGCGCTTTTCGGCAAAACTGTTAAGCCCTTCGACAGCTTCATCAGATTGCCGCTTTAAGGAATGCTCCACCACCAAAGCCTCGCCTGCCGCTTCGTCAATCAGCAGGCCTGCATCTGCAAGTGTGCGGTATTTGGTTTGCGCCAAAGCGTCAGGTGCGCTGAGCAACAAGTGATCAATCACAGGTTCGGCAGCCTTGTCCAAATCACCGGTTGGGCAGACCTGATGCACAAGCCCCATCTGGCGCGCTTTTTCGGGACCAAACCGCTCACATGTCAGGCCATAGCGGCGCAGGTTTCGGGGCCCAATGGCGGCATTTAAATGCGGCACGATAATTCCCGCCATGACCCCCCAACGGGCCTCGGTAATTGCAAAGATAGCATCCTCGCTGGCAATCACCACATCACAGGCTGCCAAGATGCCTGTACCGCCCCCAAAACAGCCCCCTTGGACCAAGGCAACGGTAGGCTTCATCACTGTTGTCAGACCCTGCACAGCGTTATAGGTCTTGCGCGAGACGTCAACATTTTCAGCCGCGCTTAGCTGACCGATTTCTTTGAGCCATTTCAGATCAGCACCTGCCTGAAAATGCTTGCCATTTGCGCGCAATACCAAAACCCGCACCTTGGGATCTGTGGCCGCTTGGCCAACGCATTTCGTCATCGCCGCAATCACATCACCGTTATAGGCATTGTTCACAGCGGGACGGTTCAGCGTAATGGTCGCAACGCCGCGATCATCAACGGCTAATAACACCACATCTTCAGACATTGTAATGGCCTTTCAATTCATCTATCGGCGAGGTTTGACACCGGGGTAGCGTCAATGTGTGATCACAGCATAATCAACTGATCGAGCACGGCAATGGTTTGACGGCGACAAAATGCGTTAACGGCGCTGCAAGCTTGCGCGGCTGGGGCAAAGATCAGCGGTGTTGATGCCCAGCTCCTGCATCTCAGCGGGCAGCCCGTCACCGGTGGCAAGGGCGGCGGTCACCTGGGCCAAACCAGCAGAGGTCTGAATGCCATAACCGCCTTGACCCGCAAGCCAGAAAAAGCCCTCATGTCCCGGCTCAAAGCCGACCACAAAGGTTTTATCAGCAACAAAACTACGCAGGCCGGCCCACCGACTGTGAAAGCGTTTGACGGTAAAGTTGGTCTTACTTTCAATGCGGTCCACCGCAATCGCCAGATCAAGTTCCTCTGGCTGGGCGTCGCAGGGGGCCGAGGGTGTCTCATCGGCTGGGCTGCCAAGAATACGGCCTGCCTCTGGTTTCACATACCAGCTTTCGTCCGCGCCAATGGTCGCGGGCATTCGATCCAAATCGCTGTCATCTGGCGCGTCAAAGGTAAAGGCTGTGCGCCGTTTGGGCATCAGGCCGATGGGCGAAATCCCAGCCAGCCCGGCGATGTGGTCCGCCCAGGCACCGGCGGCATTGATCACGATATGAGCATAGAATTCTTTGCCGTTGGTTGTGGTGACCTGCCAGGTCTTGCCGCGGCGCTGTAAGTGGCTGACAGCAGCATTGGTTTCTAGCCTGCCGCCCGCCGCCCGCAAGCCCTTCAGATAGCCTTGGTGCAGGGCATGAACATCGATATCCATACACTCTGGCTCATACAGGCCTTCGACAATTTGCGCCCGACTTAAAAACGGCGCGAGATTAAATAATTCATTGCCGCCCAAGCGAAAGACATTATCGGTAAATTGCTTCGCCTCACGATGGGCGTCGTCAAGCAAATCTATTTGGCTGTGGTCAGCGGCCAGGATGGCACCGCGATCTGTTAGGATGGGGTGGGCGGAAAAGCCCTCTGGCGGTGATAGCAAAAACGGTTTGGTGGCCTTGCTGATGGCCCGCACTGCGGCATTGCCGTAATTGTCGGCAAATAAGGCTGCCGATCGGCCAGTGGTGTGATAGCCAGGCTGCGACTCCATCTCCAGAACACAGACGGATCCCTTGCCACTGAGCCAGTAGCCTGCTGACGCGCCCGCGATACCGCCGCCGATGATCAAAAAGTCTACCGGATTTTCCATCAGAACCTTCTTTCACGTGCTTGAGGCAAGCAGATTATGCCGACGTTAATACAAACCGCATTACCTTGCCACGACCTCGGGTGGTTTCATAGCCTTGACAAGCGGCGGGCTGGCGGTTCCCATAGGAGGTTGGAGCATAAGGAGGGCTGACAGCCATGAATTCGGGCGATGATAAACAATGTGATCTGCTGTTGCGCGGTGGTGAGGTGATCGACGGTACCGGTAATGCAAGGGTGCGCGCCGACGTGGCCGTGCGTGATGACCGGATTGTCGCCATTGGGGCCCTAGATGATTGGCATGCAGGGCGGCGTGTTGATGTGACCGGCAAAGTGGTTACCCCTGGCTTTATTGATGTGCACACCCATGACGATCACGCCCTGCTTGCCAAGCCTGATATGGACATGAAAGCCAGTCAGGGGGTAACCAGCGTGGTGGTGGGGAATTGTGGGTTTTCACTGGCCCCACTGGACTTCACCGCGTTGCATCCTGGGTTAGATTTGGTGGGGGATGAAAAAGCTTATCGTTTCAAGACGTTTGGGGAATTCGCTGATGCAGTAGATGCAGCGCCAGCAGCTGTCAATGCGGCCTTTTTGGTGGGCCATGCGACGTTACGGTTTGGGACGCTTGATCGTTTTGACCGGGCCGCTACCCAGGGTGAGATCAAGGTCATGCGGGACAAGCTTGAAGACAGTTTAAAGACAGGCGCAACAGGTTTATCGACAGGGCTGTTTTATGAGGGCTCACGCGCCGCGCCCACCGCTGAAGTCATCGCCATCGGCGAGGTTTTGAAAGATTATGGTGCTCGCTATGTCACCCATATGCGCGATGAGACCGAAGGGGTCATTGATAGCTTGGAAGAGACCTTTACCATTGGCCGGGAATGTCAGGTGCGGGCGATTGTCTCGCACCATAAGGTCCAAGGCCAGCCTAACCATGGCCGCAGCATGGATAGCTTGGCGTGCATTGATCATCATTGCCAACATCAGCCGATCGGCTTTGATGTCTATCCCTATGCGGCGTCATCTACGGTTTTGAAAGCAGACTCGATTGCCACCGCGGCGCGCGTGATGGTGACCTGGTCGCATGCGATGCCGTCGGCATCCGGCCGTGATTTGTCTGATATTGCTGCTGAAATGGGCTGTGATATCTATACAGCCGCGGATCGCCTGCAACCGGCTGGAGGGATTTATTTCTCTATGGATGAAGCAGACGTCCAGCGAATTTTATCCCATCCCAATGCCATGTTTGGCTCCGATGGGTTGCCATTTGATGCTCATCCGCACCCCCGACTTTGGGGGACTTTTCCGCGTATTTTGGGGCATTACGCGCGTGATCTTGGGTTGTTTTCGCTCGAAGAAGCGGTGCGCCGGATGACCAGTTTATCAGCGGCGCAGTTTGATCTCGTGGATCGCGGCACCCTCAAGACGGGCTATTTTGCCGATATTACAGTTTTTGATCCAGGTGCAGTGATTGACACCGCCAGTTTTGAGAAACCAATCCAAGCGGCAAAAGGGATTGCGCATGTGTTTGTCAATGGTCGGGAGATTTGGGATGGTAAGGCCAGCACAGGCAACCGTCCCGGGCGGGCATTGCGTCATGGACAGGGGGCGGCGGCCTTACATTGAGGGCGGCCGCCAGACCTAAATAATTGTCAGCACATCCTCTGGCGGCCGGCCCATTACAGCATGCTCGCCCTTAATAACAATGGGGCGTTCAATCAGGATGGGATTGGCAACCATGGCTGCAATCAATTGGGCGTCGGTCAGATCCTCTCGGTCCAGCTCTAGCTCAAGGTAGGCAGCTTCTTTGCGGCGCATTATGTCACGCGGCCGCAGCTGCAACTTGGCCAAAATATCGGCCAATTGTGCGCCATCAGGGGGCGTTTTCAGATATTCAACAATCTGTGGCTCGACGTCATTGTCACGCAGCAACGCCAAGGCGGCCCGTGATTTTGAGCAGCGCGGATTGTGGAAAATGGTGACGGTCATCAACACACCTCTTTTGCTTTACTCAGCCGCCGCCTTTTTCGCATGCCGCTTGCGCTCATGAATATCTAGATAGCGTTTGCGTAATCGGATCGTCTTTGGCGTGACCTCGACCAATTCATCATCGGCAATATATGAAATAGCTTTTTCCAATGTCATCACCATTGGCGGGGTTAAGGCCACGGCATCATCCTTGCCGGACGCGCGGAAGTTGGTCAATTGCTTGGCTTTTAATGGGTTCACGTCAAGATCACCAGGTTTGGCGTTCTCGCCGATGATCATACCGCCATAAATATCGACCCCTGACGGGATCATCAGTTTGCCGCGATCTTCCAAATTCCACAGCGCGTAGGCAACTGCTTTGCCCTGTTCAAGTGACACCAGAACGCCGCGATTGCGGCTGGCAATGGGGCCTTTGTAGGGGGTGTGACTATGGAAAACCCGATTCATCACGCCGGTTCCCCGGGTGTCGGTCAAAAACTCTCCATGATAGCCAATCAGACCGCGCGAGGGGGCCAGGAAAGCAAGCCGCTGCTTGCCCCCCCCTGAGGGCCGCATTTCCACCAGTTCAGCGCGCCGTTGGCTCATCTTTTCAACGACAACCCCGCTGAAGTCCTCGTCAACATCAATGACCACATCTTCTAACGGCTCTAAACGTTCGCCTGTTTGTGGATCGGTGCTGAACAGCACCCGTGGTCGGCTGATTGACATCTCATAGCCTTCACGGCGCATTTGTTCGATGAGCACCCCAAGCTGTAATTCACCGCGACCGGCAACCGAAAAAGCGTCTTTGTCTTCGGTCAGCTCAATCTTAATGGCGACATTTCCTTCGGCCTCACGGCGCAGGCGATCTTGCAACAGACGTGAGGTCACTTTATCGCCCTCACGGCCAGCCAAGGGGCTATCGTTCACGGAAAAGGTAATGGCGATGGTTGGTGGGTCAATCGGCTGGGCAACCAGGGACTCGGTGATTGAGAGATCGGCGATGGTATCGGCGACGGTGGCTGTTTGAAAACCAGCAATGGCGACAATATCGCCTGCTTCGCCACGTTCAATCGGCTCACGCTCTAAGCCGCGAAAGGCCAGCAGCTTGACCACTCGGGTCCGCTCGATTTGTTGGCTATCGGCGTTTAGGGCCTGCACGGTCATATTTGGGGTCACCGAGCCTGACAGAATCCGACCTGTCAGCAAGCGCCCGAGAAACGGATCCGATTCCAATGTTGTCGCCAACATGCGAAAGGCACCGTCTTCAATTTGCGGCGGTTCCACATGTTCCAGAATAAGGTCCAGCAAACAAGCCATGTCGTCGGCGGTTTTTTCTGGCGTCATCGAGGCCCAGCCATTTTTGGCAGACGCAAAGACGGTTTTAAAGTCGAGCTGTTTGTCATTGGCATCAAGGGCCGCGAACAGGTCAAACATCTCATCCTGCACTTCATAGGCGCGCTGCTCTGGCTTATCGACTTTGTTCACAACCACAATCGGCTGCAATCCAAGCGCCAAGGCTTTGCCAAGGACGAACTTGGTTTGCGGCATCGGCCCTTCAGAAGCATCAACCAATACAAGCGCGCCATCAACCATCGACAAAATCCGCTCAACCTCTCCGCCAAAGTCAGCGTGGCCGGGGGTATCGACAATATTGATCCGGTGATCACGCCATTCGATCGAGGTGCATTTAGCGAGGATGGTAATCCCGCGCTCGCGCTCAATCTCGTTGGAATCCATGGCCCGTTCCGCGATCTGTTGGTTTTCGCGGAAGGTTCCCGATTGCCGGAATAGGGCGTCAACAAGGGTGGTTTTCCCATGGTCAACGTGAGCGATGATAGCGATATTGCGGCTGTCCATTGCCATGGTGCGCGCACTCCTTAACGGTCGACGACGGGGCCGGAGCATAGGCTATCGCTCGTGGCATTCAAGCGATCATATTATTGTTTGGCAATTGAGCTATAATCAGGTCTGTTTCGGTGTCTATTTTACCAAAAATCATACAAGGAATTTGGCCATGGCAGCAATTATCCGGGCCTTTGGCGGGCACACGCCGCAGATCGCTGATGATGCTTTTATCGCTGAAAGTGCAGCCCTTATTGGGGATGTTGAGATCGGCCCGGGGAGTAGTATTTGGTATGGCGCGGTGTTGCGTGCTGATGGTAATCCGATTCGAGTTGGCGCGCGCACCAGCATCCAAGATAATTCAGTGGTGCATATTAACGCCGCCAATGGCCCTAATGGCGGCAAAATAGGGACCACGCTGATTGGCAGTGATGTCACCATTGGCCATGGCGCGATCATTCATGCCTGCACCTTAGAAGATGGCTGTTTCATTGGCATGGGGGCAATCATTCTTGATGGGGCGATTGTTGAAACCGGCGCAATGGTCGCTGCTGGCGCACTTGTATCGCCTGGAAAGGTCGTCAAATCAGGAGAGTTGTGGGGTGGCAATCCGGCACGATTAATGCGGCCTTTAACGCCCGCACAGATTGCCGGGTTTGGCGCTGCCGCGGCGCATTATTATCACGCCGGGCAAGCCTATCTTAAGGGCTGCTAATCGGCAGCCGCCGCCGTAATTGGTTGTGCAAGGCCATCAACAATTTCGATGCCATCAAGCGCGCGCAGCAATCCTGGGCCAACTTTTAACTTTGACACCCGATTGCCGCCCCCCAAAATAACATACGCGCGGGTCATGATACGAGCATCAATCCAGATGGGCAGGTCTGCGGGCAGGCCAATCGGCGTCACGCCGCCAATTTCCATTCCAGTCAAGGCGCGGGTTTCTGCGGCGCTGGCAAAGGAGACCTTGCGGGCGGCAAGCTTTTTGCGGACCACATTATTGACGTCCAACCGACACGTTGCCAATACAAGGCAGCAGGCAAATTTTTCATTGCCGGTTTTGGTTTTGACCAAAATCGCATTCGCGGCGTTTTCAACGGCAATGCCATAATGGGCGCAAAACGCCGCCGTGTCCGCCAATTCAGGGTCACAGGCCATGACCTCAAAAGCCTGCCCGGTTGCCTCTAAAATCTGCCGAATTTCCGGCTCAGTATCGGTCATCTTTGATCACATTATGACGGCGGTTATTGGGCGCGGTTTTTGACGTAACTGCCTGGCGCGGGTTCAATCACGGATAACGCGCCATCGCCGGGTGTCCGTGCAGGGACCTTGCCGCCGCCGAACTGTGACGCCCATTCGCTCCATCTCGGCCACCATGAGCCGGGGTTTTCGGTGGCCGTCGCCAACCATTCATCCGGGTCCTCGGGGAGATTTTCTGAATGTGTCCAATAGCCGTATTTGGGCTTTTCGGCGGGCGGGTTAATCACCCCGGCGATATGGCCTGATCCTGCCAAACAGAACTCTACCGGGCCTTGGTAAATTTGCGTTGCCGCATAGGTCGCTTTCCAGGGGGCGATATGGTCATCTTTGGTGGACAGAATAAACGTTGGCAGCTTGTTTTGACGGAGGTCAATTGGCACGTCATTAATTTCCAAAGCACCAGGTTCAACCAGGAGATTACGTTGATACATATTGCGCAGATAATAGCTGTGCATTTTTGCGGGCATGCGGGTGGAATCAGAATTCCAATACAGCAGATCAAACGGGAAGGGGTCTTTGCCCATCAGGTAATTATTAACCACGAAGGACCAGATCAGGTCATTGGCCCGCAGCATGTTGAAGGTGCTGGCCATCTCATTGCCGTCAAGATAACCCTCCCGCGCCATTTTGCGTTCCAGATTACTCAGCTGTTCTTCATCGATGAATACCTGCAAATCGCCTGCATTTTCAAAATCGACCAGCGAGGTAAAGAATGTTGCTGATTTTATCCGTTCGTCTTCCTTCGCCGCCATATACGAAAGGGTGGTCGCCAGCAGGGTGCCGCCAATACAATAACCAATGGCGTTGACCTCGCGCTCACCGGTGGCTTGTTCGATCGCCTCCAAGGCGGCAAGGGGGCCGTCATGCATGTAATCGGTGAATGATTTTTCTGCCAAATCGCTATCTGGATTGACCCAAGAAACCACAAAAACAGTAAATCCCTCGGACGCCGCCCAGCGGATAAAAGAGTTTTTGGGTTGCAGATCAAGAATGTAATATTTGTTGATCCAGGGCGGGATGATCAACAAAGGACGGCGGTGGGCTTGCGGCGTGCTGGGGTCGAATTGCAGCAACTGCATTAGGTCATTTTGAAACACCACCTGGCCCGGCGCTGTGGCGATATTTTCGCCCACCTCAAACGCATCATAATCGGTCATGCGGATTTTTAAGCGACCATCGCCGCTTTCCAAATCTTCCAGCATGTTTTTAAGGCCATTAATAAGGTTCTGGCCACCGGTATCGACCGTTTCACGCAATACCTGTGGATTGGTGGCGATGAAATTAGATGGCGATAGGGCGTCGACAAATTGTTTGGTGTAAAACTCAACCTTACGGGCGCTTTTGGGGTCTAGACCCTCAACATCCGCAAAGGTGTCTTGGATCCACCGTGAGGTCATCAAATAGCTTTGTTTGATGTAGTCAAATAGCGGGTTTTCTTCCCATGCAGGATCTTTAAACCGACGATCGGGACGCTCTTTTTGGGCATTTGACGAAGCGTCAACCCCCATCATCCGTGACGTGGTGTTTTGCCAAATTTCCATATAGTTCTGCCAAAACGTCATCTGCGCCTGGGCGATTGTTGCCGGGTCCGCCATCATCCGTGATGTCAGTTCCATGAACGCGCTGACGATGTTCATCGGGTCTGCGTTCGGTTGATTTTCCTCGTTGCTGTGCCGCTCAATAAATTGCGACATGAGGCGTTGGCTTTTTTCGGCGATTTCTGCCATCGCTTGGGTGACTTCTGCTGGATCGGGCAAGGTATGGCCCGGGTCATTCTGCCCTGACATCATCATGTTCCTATGCTGCGCTGCAATAAAACAGTCTCAAAGCGCTCAATTCGCCAGAGTAGTGAAAAGAATTCGGCAAAACTAACGCAGTTTTATGTACTTGTCGTAGGATGTGATAATGTGTCGTGAAAGTCGATTGATTTTTTCGGAGCGATTGTCAATGAAAAACCCTGAAAACAGCCATGATCTGGTCATTTCACCCGGCCGCATTCAACCGTTGACGCAGAAATCAGCTGTCTTGAGGCGCGGGACGATGGCCTTCGGGCTGGTTGTGGCGTTGTCGGTTGGGGGATGCTCGTCATTGCCAGATTACGCCAATCCAGTGTCTTGGTTCGATGATGCCAGCGACACTGTGGGCAGTTGGGTCGGCGGCGTGACAGATAGCTTTGAGGGAACTTGGCTGTCAGGGTGGTTTGCAGAAGACGATCCGGGAGTGGCCAAAACGGCGGACAGTCAGCTGACCGGTGACAGTGCAAATGCACGTTATGTGAAAGC
>JBELLC010000054.1:10551-17382 GCA_042088965.1 Nisaea sp.
GAAACAACGCCGCAGAATTTTTCGCTGAAAAAATTCTTTCGCGATCAGCCAAGCAGCAATGATCAACAATCATCCGATCAACAGACAAGTGTGCAGCTCGAAACAGCAATGAATTTTGGGAACCTGCTTGGCACCTCAGCGTTGCCGTCGGCAAGCGATCAATCGATTGATCCAATGTCAGCGGTGATTTATTTTGCCAACGGCTCATCGCGAATTGATGCAAAGGGGCGGGACATCGTTGCCAAGTTTGTCAAATTGGCAGCGGCGGACAATAGCGTCATCACGGTGATTGGCCATGCCTCGCAACGCACCCGAGATATGGACCCGGTGACACATAAACTGGTTAATCTCAATGTCTCGGTCAAACGCGCCAATGCCGTTGTTGCTGAACTGCTGCGCCGCGGTGTCGCGCGCGATCAAATTGAAGCCATTGCGCGCGGCGCGAGCATGCCGCTATATCTGGAAGTGATGCCCGCAGGAGAAGCTGGCAATCGGCGGGTTGAAATCTTCATTGAGCAAGGATCTTAATTGAGGATACGCATTCTAGGTATTCGGCTAAGATTTTAGCCCTGAGCTTATGCGGCCTTTGAGTTCAAAATAAGCCGTGAATTACCCGGCCACATTCGGGTAAACATGATCTGTGGGAGAAGAGAATGACGCAGCCATTACGTCTCGGTATTGCTGGACTGGGAACGGTTGGTGCCGCTACTGTTCAATTGCTGGCGGGGCAGGCGGGGCTTTTGGCGGCGCGGGCGGGTCGCCATATCGAGGTGACGGCTGTATCGGCGCGCGACTCTCGCAAAAATCGTGGGATTGATTTGGCGGGTATGACCTGGTGCGAGGATGCACGCGAGCTTGCCACACTTCAGAATGTCGATGTGATTGTGGAGCTGATCGGCGGCTCCGAAGGTGTTGCGCTTGAGCTTGTGGAAGGCGCGATGGCCGCTGGAAAACATGTTGTCACAGCGAATAAAGCTTTGTTGGCCCACCATGGGGCACGGCTTGCCGCAGAGGCAGAGGCAGCGGATTTGGTGCTGGCCTATGAAGCCGCTGTTGCCGGCGGCATCCCCATTATCAAAGCCCAGCGCGACGGTTTAGCCGCAAATCGCATATTGCGATTGCATGGGATTTTGAACGGCACCTGTAATTATATCCTCACGGTCATGCGTGAGACAGGCCGGGCGTTTGGTGATGTGCTTGATGAGGCACAACGCCTTGGCTATGCCGAGGCTGATCCAGCGTTCGATGTGGACGGCATTGACGCCGCCCATAAGCTCGCGATTTTGGCGTCTTTGGCCTTTGGCCGGGTGATTGATTTTGACAATGTGCATATCGAGGGGATCCGGCACATCTCGCCCTTGGATACCGAATATGCAGAAGAACTTGGTTACCGGATTAAACTGCTCGGTGTTGCTGAAGAAACAGCAGATGGTGTTTGCCAACGGGTGCACCCCTCGATGGTTGCCAAAACCTCACCGATTGCCCAAGTAGATGGCGTTTTTAATGCTGTCGCTGTCGAAGGTGATGCTGTTGGGGCGACGATGTTTCAAGGGCGCGGCGCGGGCGCGGGGCCAACCGCATCGGCTGTTGTGGGGGATATTATCGACATTGCAGCTGGCCGCCGTGCGCCGGTGTTTGGGGTGCCGTCAGCAGCCATGCGACCTGCGGCAACAACGCCAATGGAGCAACATGTTGGCTGTTACTATGTGCGCTTGATGGTGCCAGATCGGCCTGGGGTGCTGTCCGAAATTACCGCAATTTTCCGCGATGAGCATGTGTCAATTGAGGCGATGGTGCAGCGCGCGCGTGATCCCCATGGCCCGGTTCCGCTCGTGTTTACAACTCATGAGACTGTAGAGGCCGCCCTCACACGGTCTTTAGCGCGCATTGCGAAAAGTGACGCCTGCCTAGAGCAGCCACGCATGATACGGATTGAGTCTTTTTAAGGTGCCGAAAATCGGCCCCTATCGTTAACTAAGGAAAAGAAAACCATGAGCGAAACGTTTACAATGGATCGGAATTTGGCCCTAGAGGCGGTTCGTGTGACCGAAGTTGCGGCTTTGGCTGCATCGCGCCTGATGGGCCGCGGCGATGAGAAAGCTGCCGATCAAGCAGCTGTTGACGCCATGCGGAGCGCCTTAAATGTCTTGGCGATTGACGGCACTGTTGTCATCGGAGAGGGCGAACGCGACGAAGCGCCAATGCTGTATATTGGCGAAAAAGTTGGCCTTGGCGGGCCGCGCATTGATATCGCCCTTGATCCATTGGAAGGCACGACAATTACCGCCAAAGGCGGTGCGAATGCCTTGGCTGTGATGGCAATGGCCAATGAAGGTGGGTTCTTAAATGCCCCCGATGTTTACATGGACAAGATTGCCATTGGCGGTGGCTTGCAGCCAGAACTGGTCGATATTGATAAAGAACCAGAAGAAAACCTGCGCGCGCTGGCAACGGCAAAGCATTGCGAGGTTGCTGATTTGGTTGCCTGTATTTTGGACCGGCCACGCCATGCTGACCTGATTGCGGCGGTCCGCGCCTCGGGTGCGCGCATTCAATTGATTTCGGATGGTGATGTATCTGGCGTGATCGCCACATCGCAGCCGACCAGCGGGGTAGATATTTATTTTGGCTCTGGCGGCGCACCTGAAGGCGTTTTGGCGGCAGCTGCGTTGCGGGCCATTGGCGGGCAAATGCAGGGGCGGCTTATTTTCCGAAATGATGACGAGCGTGCTCGCGGTGCAAAATGGGGCATCGAGGACCTTGACCGGAAATACGGTCTGATGGACCTCGCTGGTGGTGATGTGATGTTTGCGGCCACGGGGGTGACCAATGGCTCAATGTTGCGCGGTGTGCGCCGGTTTGCTGACGGCGCGTATACGCAGTCGATCATCATGCGCTCAAAAACCGGGACGGTGCGGACCATCGAAGCGCATCATGACTTTTCGCGCAAAAGTGCGATGAGTGATATCTGAGGCTGAATGAATGCGGCAATGACAGAATTTCCTGGCGCAGCTCTTCTGGGGGTTAAGAATTCGATAACGGGAAAGCTTTGGCAGTCGCGGGCAGGGGGGGGTGGACCGGCGCTGGAACGCGCTGCGCTGGCGCTGTCCCAACGTTTGCAATTGCCGCCGGTGGTCGCCCAAATCCTGGCGGATCGCGGCGTTGGCTTAGACGACGCCGAAGCTTATCTGACTCCGACCTTGAAAGCTCTTTTACCAGACCCTGATCGGTTTCAGGACATGACGGTTGCTGTAGGCCGCCTGGTTGCGGCGATTGATCAGGGCGAGCAGATTGCTGTTTTCGGGGATTATGATGTTGATGGCGCAACCTCATCAGCCCTGTTGCGGCGTTATCTTGATGCTGTTGGCGGCAACGTGCGGACGTATATTCCTGACCGGATGACGGAGGGCTATGGCCCCAACACAGCTGCTTTACTGAAATTACACCAAGAAGGCGTGTCACTTGTGGTGACCGTTGATTGCGGCATTACCGCCTTTGCGCCCCTTGCCGAGGCGCAAGCTGCTGGATTAGATGTTATTGTTGTTGATCATCACGTTGCCGAATCTGCACTTCCTGCCGCTTGTGCTGTTGTTAATCCCAATCGCCTGGATGAAACCGAGGGCCATGGCTATCTTGCGGCTGTGGGGGTGAGTTATCTTTTGGTGATTGCTTTAAACCGCGCTTTGCGGGCGGCAGGTCATTTTCACACGCGGGCAGAGCCGAACTTGCTGCAATGGTTGGATTTGGTTGCCCTCGGCACGGTTGCTGATGTGGTGCCGTTGATCGGGCTCAATCGCGCTTTTGTGCAGCAGGGACTCAAAATCATTGCCCAACGCAGTAATACCGGATTGGCAGCCTTGGCAGATGTAGCCGGCGTCGATAGCCGCCCAGATACCTATCATCTCGGGTTTATGCTGGGACCACGCGTGAATGCGGGGGGGCGTGTCGGACAAGCTGATTTGGGCACCCGACTGCTGACCAGTAATGATCCAGCGCAAGCCCATCAATTGGCCCTGCAACTCGATGGTTTTAACAAAGAACGCCGGGAAATTGAAGCTGCTGTCCTTGAGCAAGCTGTGGCGCAGGTGGAGACGCTGGATACCTCGGGGCCGGTTGTGATCGCCGCCGCAGAGAATTGGCACCCCGGCGTGATTGGCATTGTTGCGGCCCGCCTGCGCGAGCGGTTTGATCGCCCGGCTTGTGTGATCGCCTTTGATGGTGATGTGGGCAAAGGCTCTGGTCGGTCAATCCCGGGCGCGGCGCTAGGGCCAGCTATCATCGCTGCCCACCAAGCAGGCTTGTTGATCAACGGCGGCGGCCATGCGATGGCGGCAGGGTTTTCGGTCGAACGTGATCAGCTTCCTGAATTTAGCGCCTTTCTGGCGGAGCGTATCGGCACTGAGATCGCGCACCACCCCCTGCGGGCGACCCTGAACATTGATGCTGTGCTGACCCCCAATGGTGCCAATCGTGATTTCTGGGAAGCGATGATGCAAGCAGGCCCCTTTGGTGCAGGTAATGCAGAGCCGCGCATCGCTTGTCCGGCGGTGCGGCTCGTGAAGGCCGATGTTGTTGGGCAAAACCACGTGCGTTGTATTCTTTCTGGGCGCGAAGGGGGGCGCTTGAAAGCGATTGCTTTTCGGGCCATGGATGGTGCTCTTGGGCCTGCACTCCTGTCTGCGGGCGGCCAGCCAATGCATATTGCAGGCCATTTGCGTCCCGATGATTGGCAAGGCCGCGCCGGGGTGCAACTGATCATTGATGATGCTGCGGTCTCTGTGTAATCGCACCGAAGCTTGTCCTTGAACTGCCATACACGCGCTTCAATACAAACATCCCTCGCCGTATCGTTGTTGTTTTCAGGCTATTTCTGCCATACGGCTTTTGCTGTCTTGGCCGTTTGATGAAGGGAAGGATTATGACTGTTTTTATGATCGCTGATATCGAAGTGACAGATGATCGCTGGGTTGAAAGCTATTGCGCGAATGTCCACGGGATCAATCAAAAGCATGGCGGGCTCTATTCCCTATTTGCCGAAGGGTAAACACGGCAAAAGGTTAGCCTGGTTGATAGATGAAATAAGCAAGCGTCAGCGTCGCGCCAAAAGAGATGACCACGAGGCGCAACACCTTTTCAGGCACATATTTTGAAAATGCCCCGCCGTAATAGCCGCCAATACTAGCTCCCAGCATCATAATCACCGCATGTGGCAAGGAAATGGCGCCGCTGACACCATAAACGCCAACAGATATCAGGCTGATGACGCTGATAATGGCGTTTTTACCTGCATTCGCGAGATGGAAGCTCTTTTGTCCCTGCAGTATCAATGCGGCCATCACAATCTGCCCCAACCCGGCACCGAAATAACCGCCGTAAATTGACACGACAAATAGAAAAAGCAGGGGGGCCAAAAGTTTTGGGCGGGCTGTTGAGCGGTATTGTCGTTGTGTCTCGGAGACCCGTCTGAGAAAGGGCGCAACGGCGAAAAGGGCAGTTGCAAAAGCCATTAAATAAGGCACAGCAGAGGCAAAAAAATGACCGCCAAGCATCATCAGTAAAAGCGCCCCTACCAGCGCCCCCAGGGCGGCTGTCAGAAGTGGCAAAACCAGGATTTTTCCAAAGCTATGGAGTTCTTTGCGAAATGCCGGCAGGGCAGCAATATTACTGGGCATCAAAGCCACAAAATTTGTGGCGTTGGCTGTCAGTGGCGGCAGGCCAGCAAGCAGCAACGCCGGGAAGGTAAAAAAGCTGGCACCGCCCGCGACGGCATTTAACCCGCCAGCAACGACGGCTGCCGCAAACAGCATCATGGTAACCCCTAATTCAAGATCAAACATGCTGTAAGTTCCCGCCATAGGGTTAAGCTGCGCCATATGCGGTGATGCTGAGGCTATTTACGCGATATGCGAAGGTATGGTTAGCTAGAGGCATATATGAAAAGTAAGGTTGTATCTATGCGTATTGATATTCCGTTAATTGATTTGCAGCCGTTTCGGGACGGTCGGTCACAGGGGAAGCAAGCGGTTGCCAAAGCTGTCGCACATGCCTGGGAAACTCTTGGGTTTTTGGTTGTCACAGGGCATGGGGTGCCCGCCCATGAAGGCAGAGAACTGCATGCCGCAGCGACAGCATTTTTTGATTTGCCGCTGGCTGAAAAGCTCGCTGTCCGGCGGCCCAAGAATGATCAAAACCGTGGCTATATTCCTTATGGCGAGGAAACGCTGGCGCGCATGCATGGCGGCGATACCCCGCCGGATTACAAAGAAGTGTTTGCCATTGGGCCCGATGATGTCCCGACGACGCCATATTACACAGGACCGCTTGCCTATCCAGATTTTGCCCCTAATCTTTGGCCCAAAGCGCCGCTCTCCTTGCGCCAACAAATGCTCCGCTATTACGCATCAATGGTTGATCTTTCCAAGCTGTTAGCGCGAATCTATGCCGTGGCGCTGGACCTGCCAGAGGACTTTTTTGCAGCCAAACTTGATCGCCATGCCTCGCAATTGCGGATGCTGCATTATCCCGCACCTCAGACAGCGTTTCTACCGGGTCAACTTCGCTGTGGCGCGCATTCAGATCTGGGCATGACAACCATCTTGCGCAATGAGGCCGCTGCAGGCGGGCTTGAGGTGCAAACCCCATCGGGTGAGTGGATTGCGGCCCCAGCGATTGAGGATACCTTCGTTGTCAATCTGGGGGATCTGATGATGCGGTGGAGCAACGATCAGTGGCGCTCAACCAAGCATCGCGTGGCTGTGCCTGAGACTGAACGCTTTGCGCAAAGTCGGCGTTTATCGATGGGCTTTTTCGTGGTTCCGGAATATGATGCTA
>JBELLC010000055.1:0-13069 GCA_042088965.1 Nisaea sp.
CTGGGCAAGTTTCGCTACCGTGATAGAAGGTAGTCGGGCAGGTTTGGGAGAGAATAATGAGTGCAAATCAATGGAAAATTGGCAGCATTAAGGTCACGCGGGTCATCGAGATTGAGGCCTTTGGCGGTATGCGCCGGATTTTGCCTGATGCAAGCTATGAGGCCGTCAAAGATATTCCCTGGCTGTTTCCGCATTTCGCCGATGGTGACGGGCGATTAGGGGCAAGCATACATACGCTGATTGTCGAGACCCCAGAGTGCCGCATTGTCGTTGATACCTGTGTTGGCAATGACAAAGATCGTGCTGTCCCGGCCTGGAACCAACTACAAACAACTTTCTTGGCTGATTTTGAGGCGACAGGCTATGCGCTGTCTTCTATCGACCGGGTGTTGTGTACACATTTACATGTGGATCATGTCGGCTGGAATACCCGGCGCGTCGACGGCCGTTGGATACCAACCTTTGAAAATGCGCGCTATCTTATGGGGGCAGACGAAGTGGCATTTTGGCGTCATGGCGAGGATGATGCGCGTTTTGGGCCAATTTTTGAGGATTCTATCAAACCCATCTTTGACGCTGATATGGTTGATTTGGTGCGCGTTGATCATCAAATCGCGGCAGGCGTGCGGTTAATTTCGACACCAGGGCATACCCCGGGCCATGTTAGCGTGTTGCTCGAATCCGAAGGTGAAACAGGCTTTATTACCGGCGATATGCTGCACCATCCCTGTCAGTTTGCCCGTCCGCATTGGTGCGCCGCTGTCGATCATGACAAATTCCAAGCGATCCGCACCCGGAATGCCATTTTTGAACGCTTTGCTGATAGCCCAACGCTGATTATCGGCACCCATTTCGCCACCCCGACGGTGGGCCATTTGGTGCGCGATGGCGATGTATATCGGCTGAATGTTTAACAGCGCCGAGGGGCGTGGTTTAAGCGGCGGCACCAGCAGCCCCGGGGGCGACGGTGCTTTTAATTTGCGTGCGTTTCATTAACCGGCGAGCCCTTGCATCAAAGGGCGTCCGCTGATGCATGGTGGCGCGGTTATCCCAGAGCAGCAAATCGCCCACCCGCCATTGATGGCTGTAACAATTTTCAGGCAAGGCTGTGTATTGCCAAATCTCGTCCAGCAAGGCCTCTGAGGCGTCAATCTCAAAGCCTTCAATATACGCGTTGCGGCGACGGCCAAGATACAGCATCGGGGTATTACTGGCAGGATGTCTCAGAACCATTGGATGATACGTGCCAACAGCGTCGCGCGGATTATCCGTTGCCTGCACCCCTTGGCGCAGATAACCGCCGGAATTATAGGTGCCGTCATGTTTAATCCGTAGCTTGGCTATTTTGGCCTTCAAGGTATCAGGAAGTGCGGCATAGGTGGCGGCCATGCTGCAGAGCGAGGTATTGCCGCCACTGTCAGGCACTTCGACCGCGAATAGCGCAGAGGCATAGGGCGGTTTTTCGGCATAAGACATATCGGTGTGCCAAACAGCTTCACCGCTGCCGAGGCTGCCAATCTCCTTGCCGCTGCTATCTTTGATGTTCGACACCAGGTAAATTTCTGGCCGACCGGGAACAGCTGTCTGACCGTTTTCCATGACCGGTGCATGGTCAAGATCACCAAAACGGCTGGAAAAGGCAACCAATGCGTCATCGTCCAAGGATTGGCCGCGAAACAATAGGCCATGGTATTGGTTAAAGGCATCTTGAATGACTCCAAAATCAGCATCGCTGAGATGGTGCAGATCCACCCCAGAGATTTCTGCGCCCACACGTGCTGTGATGGCAGCAACGTTTATACCCATTGTGTGATCCCCCTTTTTCTGGTCCCGTCGATCCGGCCAGCATGTTTTTGATGATGTGCTGTGCATTCGGCCACCTTTTATGGTCAATGGTGGCAGCTGATCTATGATCACGCTAGCCCAAAACCGCCGCCGCAACGGCATTTGGGTTAAAGCTGCCGCAGCCTTGCGCACAGCTGGCCAAAGCGCACGGCGATAAAACCCTGTGTTGAGGGCGTTTTAAGATAGATTTTTGGCGAAAAATTAGGCTTTCTGTGGGGTATGAACATTGACCATCTGCATACCTTCTTGGAAGTTGTCGCCAGCGGCAGCTTTCACCGTGCTGCGGGCAATTTAAATGTCACGCAATCAACGGTCTCCGCGCGTATCCGGGCGCTGGAAGAACGATTGGACCGCCGTTTGTTTGTGCGTCATAAAAACGGTATCCAAATCACCGGCGCGGGTCGCCGCTTGCGCCGCCACGCCGATACGGTTGTGCGGGCATGGGAATTGGGCCGTCAGCGCGTTGCCTTGCCGGATGGCTTGCGCAGTGTGTTTGGTTTTGGCGTGCATGCTAATCTTGCCGACTGGGTTGCTAATCCATGGCTTGATGCAATGCGCCGGGCGGCACCTGACGTCGCCTTGAATGTTGATATTGATTATACTGAACCGCTGACCCGCAAACTTGAAGATGGTCTATTGGACATGTTGCTGGTGTTTGGGCCGCGCACCGGCGCAGGCTTAATCATCGAGCCATTGATCGAGGATGAGTTGATTTTGGTCTCAACCTATCCCCGGCTGGTAACCTCTGGCTGGCTTGATGATTATATTTTTGTTGAGCGTGGTTTTGAATTTTCATCCGCCCATTCAGAGGCCTTCCCGGATGCAGATACGCCGGTTCTGACAATTGATTCCCCGGCCATAGCGCTGGCTCATATCCTCGCCCATGGGGGCTCGTGCTATCTGTCGCGAAGCACCATTACCGAACAAATTACCAACGGTGTTTTGTTTGAAGTTGATGGCGCACAACGCTTTCGCCTGGACACATTTGTGGTCAGACCTGAGGCACCCTTGAATGAAGAATTGATTGAATCGGCGATGGTGGCGTTGCGAAGTACCGTCGGCGCGGTCGTTTGAGGCTTTGCCTTCGGCTATGAAACCGGTAGCCTGCAATCCCACCAGTAAGAAAGAGCTCTCATGACTGAAACTTGGAACGACGCCGCCTATCGGCTTTTTAAAACCCATGATGTGCGGCAGGTCACCTATGTGCCGGATGGCGGCTTAAAGTCGCTGATCAATGATTTGATTGCAGATAACGATATCGAGACCGTACCTGTCACCACCGAAGAAGAAGGCATAGCCTTGAGTGCAGGTGCCTGGCTTGGCGGTCAACGGGCGGTTGTGATGATGCAGTCCAGCGGTGTCGGCAACACGATCAATGCCATCGCTTCGATCACCATGACCTGCCGGTTTCCATTAGTGGTGATTGTTACCATGCGCGGCGATTATGGCGAAGCCAACCCATGGCAAATTCCAATGGGACAAGCAACGCCAAAGGTGCTGGCGGAAATTGGCATGCGGGTGTTTCAGGTGGAAACAGTTCAAGACGCGCATGACGCCTTAGATGCCGGCATGACCATGGCTTATGAGGCCAATGCTCCGGTGGCGATCCTTGTCAGCCAACGCCTTGTTGGTGCCAAGCCCTTTCGCTCTGACCCCGAATTACTGACGGTGGAGGCATCCTCATGAGCACATTGACCCTTGACCGGCGTGAGGTGTTAAAAGAACTGATCACGGTGCGCGATAATGCGTTGGTTGTTACTGGCCTCGGCTCGCCTGTTTGGGATATCTCCAGTATTGATGAGCGGGACGAGAATTTTCATCTTTGGGCGGGTATGGGGCTTGCCAGTGTGACCGGCCTTGGTCTGGCGATGGCACAGCCTGAGAAACGGGTATGGGTTGTTACCGGCGATGGTGAAATGCTGATGGGGGTTGGCTCCTTTGCAACGATTGCCGCCAAAGCGCCGCGCAACTTGACCGTGATTGTTCTCGATAACGAGCATTACGCCGAAACTGGAATGCAAGCCACGCATACAGGGCTGGGGGTTGATCTGGCCGGGATGGCGGCCGCAGCAGGGTTTGCCAGAACCTTGACCGTGAAAACTGAAAGCGATGTGCCCGCGCTTCTGAGCGCCGTTCAAGAGGGGCCATTCCCATTGTTCGCAACCATCAAAGTGAAGGCCGATAATCTGCCAAAGAAACTTTCCCCACGTGACGGCGTCCATATCAAAAATCGCTTTCGAATTGCCTTGTTGGGTGAGCAGGAAGCGATGAATACCGGCTAAGGTGATGGATCTTTGGGGGCGGTGATGGGGGTGAAATATGCCCTAAAATCGCCCCAATCTCAGATTACATAAAATACTGACCGAAGGATGCATGTCGATACTACATCTGGTATGCTCTCACGACACCCATACCGTAATATCTGTGATCAAAGAGAGAGACGTTCAGAATGGCAGGCCATTCCCAATTTAAAAATATCATGCATCGTAAAGGCGCGCAGGACAAAAAACGCGCCAAGGTTTTTACCCGATTGATCCGTGAAATTCAGGTTGCTGCAAAAACCAGTCTTGACCCTGATTCTAATCCCCGCTTGCGCGCTGCAATGTTGGCCGCGCGTGCCGCCAATATGCCAAAAGACAATATTGATCGCGTGTTGAAAAAGGCCGCAGGCGGCGATGACGGCAGCAATTACGATGAAATCCGGTATGAGGGCTATGGCCCTGGTGGCGTTGCGATGATCGTCGATACGGTCACCGATAACCGCAAT
Organism: Nisaea sp.; assembly: GCA_042088965.1. Lineage (GTDB taxonomy): Bacteria > Pseudomonadota > Alphaproteobacteria > Thalassobaculales > Thalassobaculaceae > TMED26. The sequence continues at coordinate 4,613 of JBELLC010000055.1, forward strand.
CGGACCGCCTCGGAGGTGCGTTCTGCCTTTACCAAATATGGCGGCAATTTAGGGGAAACCAATTCTGTTGCTTTCATGTTTGACAGGGTAGGCCAATTGGTGTTCCCAGCGTCAGCGACCAGTGCGGATGAGATGTTTGAAGCGGCCTTGGAAGCGGGGGCGGACAATGTGGAAAGTCATGATGAAGCCCATGAAGTGACCTGTGCTTCTGAGGATTTCAATACTGTTCGCGAAGCCTTGGAAGCGCAGTTTGGGGCCCCTGAAGAGGCCGGCTTGGTCTGGAAGCCACAAAATACCGTGGCGGTTGATGAGGACCGGGCGCAATCACTGTTAAAGCTGCTCGACATACTTGATGACAATGACGACGTACAATCGGTATCTGCAAATTTTGATATCTCCGATGAGGTCATGGCCAAGCTAACGGGCCCGTGATGAGGGCGTCTTCGGCGCGGTGGAGGGAGCATTAACATATGCGCATCTTGGGGATTGACCCCGGGTTGAGAAACACCGGTTGGGGCATCATTGAGACCAGGGCGAACCGCTTGTCACACCTTGCCAATGGGGTCTTGCATGCTGATGTGACGGCGTCTATCGCCGAGCGGCTGTTGCAGCTCAACGAGGGCGTCACTGAGATTATTCGCTGCTACGCGCCGGATGAAGTTGCCGTGGAAGAAACCTTTGTGAATAAAAATCCCGATTCTACCCTCAAACTTGGTCTGGCGCGCGGTGCCGTTCTGGTGGCACCGGCGAAGGCAGGTTTGATGGTGACGGAATACGCGCCCAACCGGGTCAAGAAATCAGTTGTTGGTGCAGGCCATGCTGATAAAGATCAGGTTCAGCTCATGGTTGCCCGGTTACTGCCGGGCTGCCAATTTAAAAGTGCGGATGCTGCTGACGCCTTAGCTGTCGCCATTTGCCATGCACATTTTGTGGGCAGTCGGCAAGCCTTTGGCGCGGATGCGGGCAAAGGCCAACGGCATGCAAAAGCTGAAACAGTTGCTGGCAATGGCTATGAACGCGCCGTGCGGGCGGCGCTGGCGCGGGAAAACGGGCGATGATTGCCAAGCTGAAAGGTATTGTTGATAGCATAGATACCGGCAATCTGGTTGTTGACGTCAATGGGGTCGGCTATTTGGTGTTTGCCTCTCGGCGCACACTTGATGGGCTTGGCGGTATTGCCAGCGCCGTTTCATTGCATATCGAGACCCATGTGCGCGAAGATCACATTCATTTGTTTGGCTTTGCCGATGCTGCAGAACGTGATTGTTTTCAATTACTGCAAACCGTTCAGGGTGTTGGCGCAAAGGCAGCCTTGGCGATTTTATCTGTCTTGTCTCCTGAAGACGTGTTGAATGCAATCGCGGCACAAGACAAGGCAATGTTGACGCGGGCCGATGGTGTCGGCCCCAAGCTGGGCCAACGTATCGTTAACGAATTAAAAGACAAGACAGCCTCGATCTTGCTTTCCGGGGTATCGGCTGCGCCTGTTATTGCCGCTGCTGCTGCGCCAGCGAGGGCAGATGAACCTTTGGCGGATGCGGTTTCGGCATTGGTGAACCTTGGGTATGGCCGCTCTGAGGCTTTTACCGCTATCGGTGCAGCCGCGCGCAAGACTGAAGGCGCGGATCTGCAAGCACTGATCACAGCCGGCTTGAAAGAGTTATCATCATGAGTGCCGGTGATCCAACCTGGGATCAGAACGGACCAGCTGACCGGCTTATTGATGGCGCAATGATCGAGGGGGACCGTCCGGAGAACTCGATCCGACCGTTAACCTTAGAGGAATTTGTGGGGCAGCGAAAATTGCGCGAAAACCTGCGCGTTTTCATTGATGCGGCCCGGCAACGCGGCGATGCCCTTGATCATACCATGTTTTATGGCCCGCCCGGTCTTGGCAAAACAACCTTGGCGCAGATTGTGGCCCGAGAATTGGGCGTGAATTTCCGTGCCACCTCCGGCCCAGTTATCGCTAAGGCAGGGGATTTAGCGGCTTTGCTGACGAATTTGCAGGAACGGGATGTGCTGTTCATCGACGAGATTCACCGGCTCAATCCGGCGGTCGAGGAAATCCTTTATCCAGCGATGGAAGATTTTCAGCTCGATTTGATTATTGGTGAGGGGCCAGCAGCGCGCTCAATCCGGATCGATCTGCCGCCGTTTACCTTGGTCGCGGCGACGACTCGATCGGGTCTGATTACAACCCCGCTGCGGGAGCGTTTTGGCATTCCCTTGCGGCTGAATTTCTATGAACCTGATGAGCTCCGGCAAATCATTCTGCGCGGTGCCGGTATTTTGGGGGTCGATATGGCCGCTGATGGGGCCGATGAAATTGCCCGCCGGGCCCGGGGAACGCCGCGTGTTGCGGGCCGCTTGTTGCGGCGTGTGCGGGATTTTGCAGGGGTTCTGGGAGAAGGGCAGGTTGATGCTGAGGCTGCCGATAATGCCCTCAACCGGCTGGATATTGATAAGCGTGGGCTCGATGCCATGGACCGTCGCTATCTTGGTTGTATTGCGGAAAATTATGGTGGTGGTCCTGTCGGCGCGGAAACTCTGGCCGCCGCCCTGTCGGAGCAGCGCGATGTTCTCGAAGAAGTAATTGAGCCTTATTTGCTGCAACAAGGGTTATTACAACGTACCCCACGTGGCCGCATGCTCTCACCTGCAGGCTATGAATATCTTGGTCTCGTGACGCCTGCTGGAATTAGCCAACAACCATTGCTGGCGCTTGACGATGCAACGCTGGATTGAGAGGGCCGTGATGGTTGATGGCACAACCCTGATGAGCCCGAGTGGCGCGATGAAAGACGGTGTGCATTATTTTCCCCTGCGGGTGTATTACGAGGATACGGATGCCCAAGGGATTGTCTATCACGCCAATTATTTGCGCTATGCAGAGCGTGCCCGGACCGAGTTTTTGCGCCTGATTGGGGTCCCCCATCAGGAGTTGGTGGCAAACCATGATGCAGGCTTTTCAGTGCGTAAATTGATCATGGATTTCATAACCCCAGCGCGTCTTGACGACGCCTTGGTGGTGACAACCGTTTTGCAATCGGCGCGTGGTGCGGTCATGGCCCTGCGGCAAAGTATTCACCGTGCCGATGCGGCTGTTTCGGCCAGCCCTGCATTGGCCTCAATTGATTTAACCTTGGCTTGCCTTAATCACCAAGGTCGGCCGACGCGTTTACCGCGCGTTCTATTGGACGCACTCGATCACTCTAACGCCCGTTGAAAAAACGGTGCTGAGACAAGGACTGGGACAGCACGATGGAAAGTAAAATCGTCGATAGTGTAAGCCTGGATGACTCGCTGCAATCGGGCATGAGTATTTGGGAGTTATTTCTTGCCGCTGATCCTGTGGTCAAGATTGTGATGCTTTTGCTTATTCTGGCGTCGATCTGGTGTTGGGCCATTATTTTTGAGAAATTCACCCGCTTACGACGGCTGCGCCAACAGGCAGAGGCGTTTGAAGACATGTTCTGGTCTGGCGGCTCGTTAGAAGATTTATATGACCGTATTGGTGCCACGCCAGGGGATCCGATGGCCACCGTTTTCGCCGCGGCAATGCGCGAATGGCGGCGCTCGTCAGCGCGTCGGTTAACAGCAAAAGGCGGTGACATCCGGGCCAGTTTGCGGCAACGAATTGATCAAGTTATGACGCTGACCATGGGCCGGGAAATTGAGCGATTAGAGAGCAATTTGTCGTTTTTGGCATCCGTTGGGTCAACCGCCCCTTTCATTGGTTTGTTTGGCACTGTCTGGGGCATTATGAACAGTTTTCAGTCAATCGCCGCGACCAAGAACACCAGCCTCGCCGTTGTTGCCCCGGGCATAGCAGAGGCGCTTTTTGCCACGGCTTTGGGGCTGGTTGCGGCGATTCCTGCTGTCATCGCTTATAATAAAATTTCCAACGAATTGGGACGTTATGCCAATCGACTAGAGAATTTTTCAGTAGAGTTTGGGGCGATTTTATCGCGCCAAATTGACGAGGAAAATTAAACCATGGGAATGAGCCCGCTGAACCCAGGGCGCGGCCGCAAACGCCGTCATCAGCCCGTACATGAAATCAATGTGACACCGTTTGTGGATGTTATGCTGGTGTTATTAATTGTTTTTATGGTGACCGCTCCTTTGCTGACCGTTGGCGTGCCGGTGGACTTGCCGAAAACAGCGGCGGCGCAAATGACCGATCAAGTCGAACCTGTGGTGGTCAGTGTTAACGCCAACGGTGAGGTTTTTATTCAAGAGACTTTGGTGCCGCGTGATGGTCTCGTGGCCCGTCTTGAAGCCATTACCGAAGTAAAAAGCGATACTCGGATATTTGTGCGTGGTGACAAAGCCATCGCCTATGGTGACGTGATGGCGGTCATGGGTATGATCAGCGCTGCTGGTTTTGATAAGGTGGCGCTATTGGCTGAACTCCCGCAACCTGACGATAAACGGTAAGGTGCCATGCGTGGCAGCGTCATATTTTCACTTGGTCTACATATTTTTGTGCTCGTGGTCGCGTGGTTTGGGCTGCCGAGCCTGCGCGCTGAACGGCCACCGATTGAAAAGCTGATGATCGTCGAGATGGTTGATATTGCTGCGATCACCAATGCGCCGCCAAAGCCGGTGCAAACGGCCAAACCTAAAGCCCCGCCGCCGCCGCCAAAACCGCAAGCTGCGCCAAAGCCCCCCGCCTTGCCAAAACCCGTCCCGGCAAACCCTGAAATACAGAAATCAGCTGAGCCGCCAAAACCGCCGCCGCCGCCAAAAGCCGCTGCAAAAGCGAAAGTCACGCCGCCAAAAGCGGTGCCGCCGCCAAGTAAGCCGAAAAAACCACCTGTGAAAGTTGAGGCGCCCATGCCGCCGTTGCCAAAAAAACAGCTTAAGGCAGAGACGGTAAAACCCGCAAAATCAACGCCAAAGCCTGTTTCACGGCCAAAACCGCCCGCAAAGCCGAAACCCAAAAAGGATGTCAAGAAACCGCCGGCAAAACCAACGCCGAAGAAGGTGGCTGAGAAGCCAGTGGCGAAACCTGCGCCGAAAAAAGTGGCTCAAAAACCGCCTGTAGAGCCGAAAAAGGCCGTCAAAAAGCCCCCTAAAAAGAAAAAGCCGGAGGAGACAGCTTTTTCGAAGCTGCTTAAGTCGGTGACACAAATGAAACCAAAGCCGGTTGTGACAGATGCGCCAAAGCCCAAGACGCCGGTGACCGAGGTTGCGAACGCACCCATTCGGTCAAGCGAGAACCGGTTTGATGTTAATGCCAAGCTGTCAATCAGTGAGTTAGATGCGATTCGGGATCAAATTGCAGATTGCTGGTTGGTGCCGGCTGGCGCCAAAAACGCCGAAGACCTTATTGTTGACATATTTGTCAGGATGAATCCTGACGGAACTGTTCGGGCAGCAGACATTAAGGATAAAGCACGTATGCGAAGTGATCCGTTTTTCCGCACCGCCGCGGAGTCAGCGATCCGTGCCTTGCGTAATCCGCAATGCTCGCCACTGCGCCTACCGCTTGATAAATATGAGCAATGGAAAACGTTTACGATTGGGTTTAACCCGCGCGATCTGCTTGGGTAAGAAGCTCTAAAAGGGATAATTGGGTCATGATGATGGTGCTCCAGAAAGCGATGGTTTGGCCGTTTTTAACGCGGTTAATCATGGGTTTTGCGATTCTGATCTTGTGGTTACCAAATGTGCAGGCCGAACTGCGCATTGATGTGTCGCGTGGCCGGGTCGAACCTTTGCCGATTGCAATTGTCAATTTTGCAGGGGGGACAGCTGAAAGCAGCAAATATGGCCAGCAGCTTGCACAGGTGATCAGTGCCAATTTGCGCCGCTCTGGCTTGTTTGATCCAATTAATCCGCGCGCTTTCATCCAACGCCAGCTATCTGTGCAGTTGTTGCCGCGATTTGGCGATTGGCGGGTGATCAACGCCCAAGCCCTGGTGAATGGCAGTGTTGATATTCTTGCAGATGGCCGTTTGCGGGTCGAATTCCGACTCTGGGATGTTTTTGCAGAAGTGCAATTGGAAGGCCAGTCGGTGGCCACAGCGCCTCCCAATTGGCGGCGGCTGGCACATGTGATCTCTGATATGATTTACCAGCGTTTAACCGGCGAAAGTGGCTATTTTGATACCCGGGTTGTGTATATCGCCGAAAGTGGACCCGCCACCCGCCGCATGAAGCGTTTGGCAATTATGGATCAAGACGGTGCCAATCACCGCTTTTTAACCGATGGCAAAACTTTGGTTTTGACACCCCGGTTTTCGCCGACAACACAAGAAATCACCTATCTGGCATATTACAATGACAGACCGCGTGTTTACATTTTTAACATTGATACCGGCCAGCAAGAAGTCCTCGGTGATTTTCCAGGAATGACTTTTGCGCCGCGGTTTTCGCCCGATGGTAAAAAAGTCATTATGAGCCTGTCACGCGATGGGGTGACCGATATTTACACAATGGATCTGCGCACGCGGGTTGCCAATCGGCTCACAAATGTGCCATCGATTGATACCTCACCCACTTTTGCGCCGGATGGTCAGCAAATTGTTTTTAACTCGGATCGGGGCGGTACCCAACAGCTCTATGTGATGGGGGCTGACGGTCGAAATGTCCGCCGGATCAGTTTTGGCAAAGGCCGCTATGCGACGCCTGTGTGGTCGCCGCGGGGGGATTTAATTGCCTTTACCAAAATTCAAGGGGGGCAATTCCATATTGGTGTCATGCGACCAGATGGATCGGGTGAACGTTTGTTAACATCTGGGTTCTTGGTAGAAGCCCCGACATGGGCACCGAATGGCCGGGTGCTGATTTATTTTAAGCAAATTAGAAGCGGTGCGGGTGCCAGTGCAACCCGGCTTTATTCGATTGATCTCACAGGTTACAATGAGCGGGAGTTGATCACGCCAACGGACGCTTCAGACCCCGCTTGGTCACCCTTGATTCCCTAGTGGTGCGCGGGTATAGTCATTAACATGAAAGCTCGGTACAATTTGGCGTAAATCTAACAAAATATTGCGGCCGGTTCAGCGGTTGCGGTTTAACAACGCTAGGCGACTTTAGGAGAATTAAAAAAATGCGAATCAAAATCTTAAGTGTGATCGCCGCAGCAGCTTTGCTTGGTGCATGCTCCACTGATCCAGACACAGCATCCAGCGCGGCAGGTTCTGGTGCGTCCACGACGGCCTCAACAAGCGGTTCTGGAAGCGCAAGTTCCAGCACAGGCGCAAGCGTAACCACCGACGTGAGCTCGGCAGAAACCAAAAAGATTGGTCCTGAAGCCGGGTCGCAAGAAGATTTGGCGATTAATGTCGGCGACCGGGTGTTTTTCGGTTTTGATAAATTTGATTTAGATGCTGAAGCCCGCACCGTCATGGAACGTCAGGCGTTTTGGATGCGCCGCAACCCGAGCGTGACTGTGACCATTGAAGGTCACGCTGATGAACGTGGGACCCGCGAATACAATATTGCACTGGGTGAACGTCGTGCCAGTGCTGTGCGCGATTACCTGGTGACACTCGGGATCGACGGCAGTCGCGTGCAAACGATCAGCTATGGCAAGGAACGGCCAGTTGATGGTCGGCATGATGAGGAAGCTTGGGCAAAAAATCGTCGCGGCGTTACCCGAGTTAACTAATCCTGCCTTATTGGACAGAGTTTTAGGCGTCAGTCTTTTTAGGCTGGCGCCTTAATTTTGCCCTGGTTTTGCAGTAAATAAGATACTTGCCTGCTAATTTTTTTGGGGGAAACAATGGCCAGGGATGTTCGTGGTCGATGCTACGCCAGCTGTTTAGCTGGCATGATATTGATTTTTGGGTCTTTTCTGGCCGTCGATGGCGCCTCTGCTCAAGACCTTCAATCGCTGATTGACCGTTTAAATAGTCTCGAGCGGGACCTCGCAGACACCCAAAGCCAAGTTTTTGGCCCAGGCGCGAAACCTCGCTCTGGGACCATCAGTTCAAAGCCGCTAAACAGCCGTCAGTCAGAACCCCGGTCGCAAGACTCCGCCTTTCAGCAGGTCCCAATGTTAGCCCGTCATCAAATTCAGTTGCAACAGCTTGAGGGGCAGCTTCGGGATCTAACAGGGCAAGTTGAGGATGCAAATTATAATATTCAGCAATTTGGGAAACGCTTGGACCGGTTGGTCAGCGATGTTGATTTTCGCCTGCAAAGCTTAGAAGCCGCGCTGCTAGCATCGCCGCGGCCGCAAGCGTCAACGCAAGCTGATAGCCAAACTGCTGGGACCGCCACTGGGACCGCCACTGGGACCGCCACTGGGGCCGCTACTGGGGCCGCCACTGGGACAGCTACTGCGCCTGTGAGCCGCGATCAAAGGCCGGCACAGCCGCCAATGACATCTCTAAATACCGGCGAATTGGTGGATGACCGTGGCACCCGCGTTATCGGCCAGATACCTGTGCCCGCAGATGCCGCCAGTGGCACATCGACAGCGCCAGCAAAAGAGGTTGC
>JBELLC010000055.1:13169-17291 GCA_042088965.1 Nisaea sp.
TACCAGAAATACCCAGAGGGCAAGAAGGCACCGGACAGCTTGTTGAAATTGGCCATGGCTTTGGCAAAGATGGCACAAACAGAGCAGGCCTGCCTTGCCTTTCAGCAACTCAATACCGCGTTCCCCGCGGCGTCAAAAAATCTTCTGAAGCGTGCGCGAAGTGAGGAACGTAAGATTGGTTGTGGTGGCTGACTCGTCGGGGGACGGGCCACATAATTTTGGCCATGCTGTTGCACAAGCTGATTTTGCGCGTTTTTTAGCGGCGATACCATCAACGCAAACGATCGACCATGAAACATGGGCGGTGGCCGTGTCCGGCGGTGCAGATAGCATGGCGCTGCTGCGCTTACTGGCTGAAAATCTGGGTCCCAATCGTCAAAAGTTAACCGCCTTAACCGTTGACCATGGTTTGCGGCCAGCCGCCGCAGATGAGGCGCGGCAAGTGGCGATCTGGTGTCAAAATATGAACATCCAGCACCGAACCTTGACAGTTGAGAACGAGGCGCCTGCCACGGGTCTGCAGGCTTGGGCCCGGGATCAACGCTATCGGGTAATGCTACAATTCTGCCGTAATCGGGGGATCAGGCGCTTATTCCTCGGCCATCATAGCGATGATCAGGTTGAAACAGTGATGCAGCGCATCCGCCGCGACAGCGGCCCCGATGGTCTGGCAGGGATGGCGGGGACGCAATTGCGGCGCGGTGTGCTGCTGATGCGCCCGCTGTTGGGCAACCGCCACGGGGATTTAGTGGCCACCTGTCAGCGTTTTGATCAGGCCTGGTTTGAGGATCCCAGCAATCAGGATCACCGTTATCAAAGGGTGCGTGACCGGTGCTTGCTGTCAAGGCTGCCAGCTGGCGGCTGTGATCGCGAAGGGTTGCGGCGGTTCGCCGCTGTCATGGGGCGTCTGCGCCGCGTCATGGATGATCATTTGGCGGCGTTTTTGATCGCCAACGCGCGGTACCATTCCGGCGCATGGGTGTCACTCGATATGGTCGCTATGCGGCAATTACCGCGTCTGCCAACGGTGTTACTTTTAAGCCGCTTGCTGCCGGCGATTGGCGGGGCGGATTATCCCCCGCGCAGTGCCAGATTGGCGCGTCTGATCGACCAAATTCATACTCAAAACCCACCGCGCTTCAAAGCAACTCTCAGCGGCTGTGTGCTGGAGGCAAAAAACGACAGCTTGATCCTTTGCCGGGAATGGCAACGGGTCGCCCCCCTGACTTGCCCTGATGATGGTCAATGGCACCGCTGGGATAATCGCTATGAAATACGTATCGCGGAAGGCTTTGGTGCGGTTATTTGCAGTAGTTTGGGAGAGGTTGCCTGGGGCGAATTGCGGCGGGATCAAAGGCTTGGACAGCTCACCGACTCGTTGGCGTCGCTGCCCTTACAAGCCCGCTCTGCTTTTCCCATCATGCGAAAGCTTGACGACGACAGTGTTGTTCACCAAGTTAAGGGGGACTTGAGCTCACAATTAAAGGGGGCGCGGCGGCCGGTGGAGCTGAGATTTCAACCGAATAGCGCGTTTCTCTCTGCGATTGTATATCGGGATTTTTAATAGATCGGGGTTAGCTGCGTGAATAATTTTGGCAAGAATTTGGCCTTATGGGTGGTCATCGGCCTGTTGTTGATCGCTTTATTTCAATTATTCCAAGGGTCATCTAACACCAATGGGGAAAGGGATTTGGCCTTTTCAGACTTTGTGGTGCAAGTTGAGCAAGGCCAGGTCCGAGAAGTTAAAATCCAAGGCAATGTCATCAAAGGCGCTTTTAACGATGGCAACCTGTTCCAAACTTACGCGCCGAATGATCCAGGCTTGATTGAGCGTTTGCAGGCAGCAGGGGTGCGCATTCAAGCGGGGCCGCCGGAACAGGGCACGCCAGGCCTGTTAGGGATCTTTATCTCTTGGTTCCCGATGCTGTTGTTTATCGGCATTCTGTTTTTCTTCATGCGTCAAATGCAAGGCGGCGGCGGTAAAGCCATGGGCTTTGGCAAAAGCCGAGCACGCATGCTGACCGAGAAAACCGGCCGCGTGACATTTGAAGATGTTGCAGGCATTGATGAAGCTAAGCAAGAATTGGAAGAAATCGTCGATTTCTTGAAAGACCCACAGCGGTTTCAACGCTTGGGCGGTAAAATTCCTAAGGGCTGCTTGCTTGTGGGCCCTCCGGGCACCGGTAAAACGTTGTTGGCGCGGGCAATTGCTGGCGAGGCAAATGTGCCCTTCTTCACTATTTCAGGGTCAGACTTCGTTGAAATGTTTGTCGGTGTCGGTGCCAGCCGTGTTCGGGATATGTTTGAACAAGGCAAGAAAAACGCGCCCTGTATCATCTTTATCGACGAAATTGACGCTGTAGGTCGCCATCGTGGTGCTGGCCTGGGGGGCGGCAATGATGAGCGTGAGCAGACCTTGAACCAATTATTGGTCGAGATGGACGGCTTTGAAGCCAATGAAGGCGTTATCCTGATCGCGGCAACCAACCGTCCAGATGTTCTGGACCCCGCGTTATTGCGCCCAGGCCGTTTTGACCGTCAAGTTGTGGTGCCAAATCCTGACATTATGGGGCGTGAGAAAATTTTGTCGGTGCACATGCGCAAAGTGCCCCTTGGCAATGACGTCGAAGCGCGCACCATTGCGCGCGGCACGCCTGGCTTCTCGGGTGCCGACCTTGCCAACCTGGTGAACGAAGCAGCCCTTTTGGCGGCGCGTAAAAATAAACGTATCGTCTCGATGACCGAGTTTGAGGATGCCAAAGATAAGGTCATGATGGGGGCCGAGCGCCGGTCCATGGTGATGAGCGATGAAGAAAAACGCCTGACCGCCTATCATGAAGCGGGCCATGCGGTTGTTGCCTTGCATTGCCCGGATTCTGATCCCATCCATAAAGCTACCATTATTCCCCGTGGCCGGGCTTTGGGCATGGTCATGCGGTTGCCTGAATCAGATCGCTTGTCGGTGTCAAAGGCGCGCTTGTTGGCGGACTTAAAAGTGGCTTGCGGCGGCCGGATTGCCGAAGAGTTGATGTTTGGCGAAGAAAAAATTACGACCGGTGCGTCTTCAGATATTCGCATGGTCTCTGATATGGCACGGCGGATGATCACGGAATGGGGCATGAGTGACAAGCTTGGTTTCCTTGCCTATTCCGCAGATCAGCAAGAGGTGTTCTTGGGACATTCTGTCACGCAGCAGAAAAATATGTCTGAAGCGACCTCAAAAATTATCGACGATGAAATCCGCCGTATCACTGATGAAACCTTTGAAGATGCGCGCAAAATTCTGGTTGATAACTTCCACGAACTGGAAGCCTTGGGCGCTGGCTTGATTGAGTACGAGACCCTTAGCGGTGACGAAATCAAGCGCTTGCTGGCCGGTGAAAATATTCGGAATGACCAGGGTAGCAGCCATCCGGGAGCGCCAAGTGGTGGTCAGAAATCGTCTGTGCCAACAGGTGGTGAAAGCCCCCTGCCAGGCGGCATAACGCCTGATCCACAGCCCGGCGACTGATTTAACCGCCATGACAACAACGGCAGACTTCAAGCTGGCATTGCCTGCTGGTGCGGAGCTGCCGACGGATGGTCGGTTTTACCTTTGTCCGCGGGGCCTTTTAACGGGGCCGCTGGCGCAAGCGGCGGTGTCCGCTGGGCAGGCGATGGCGCTCTCGGTCCCGGGATTGGCCTGTCAATCACTGGCTCTGGGATGGCGATCCACTCAAGGTGCAGCCTTCACCCTCGTTGGCATCACAGACGCCGATTTGCAGGCACTTTCCCGATGGGCGGCGAAAATCGGCTGGCAACACCGCTTGAACGAAACGCTCAGCCGGCTTCGCGGTGCTGCTGACCAAGCGGCGGCTCGGCCATTGCCGCAAATCATGGGCGTGCTGAATGTGACGCCAGATAGTTTTTCGGACGGGGGGCAGTTCCATGGCTGCGACGCTGCAATCGCCCATGGCCAGGCGATGATTGCGGCTGGGGCAGATATTATTGATATTGGCGGCGAGTCGACGCGGCCAGGTGCCGATACGGTGTTGGCAGACGAGGAAATTCGGCGGGTTGTGCCGGTAATCGAAGGCTTACGGGATCTTGGCACGCCGTTGTCTATTGATACACGGCAGGCGG
>JBELLC010000056.1:0-17229 GCA_042088965.1 Nisaea sp.
TGGGCGGGTTATTGTTGTTGATGGCTTTCAAGCCGACCGGTTGATCACATGTTTGCAACGTTACCAAATGCATTGGTTCATTGTCATTCCGGGCATGATCGAAGGCTTTCTTGCGGCATTGAAAGACGCTGATCCTGTGATTAAGGGGGTCGCTATGATTGGGGCGATGGCAGATTTGGTGCCGCCGCAACAGTTGGCGGCCATTACAACGGCACTTAATGCGCCGTATTTAAACAGTTTTGGCGCGACCGAAACAGGCCTGCCGCCTGCCACAGGCAATCTGATCCCCATCAACACCGCACCATCACGGTTATCAAAGCAACAAAGTGCGGGCTGTGAAATTCGTCTGGTGGATGGGGATGACAATGAGGTTCCCCTCGGCACGCCGGGTGAGTTGACACTGCGCGGGCCAACATTATTCAGCGGCTATTGGCAGGCAGAGCAAACAAATGCTGATGATTTTCGGGGTGGCTGGTTTCATCTCGGTGATGTGTTTCGGCGGAATGGCGATGGCAGTTTGGATTTCGTCGATCGGGTTAAATACATGATCAAATCAGGCGGCGAGAATATTTACCCTGCCGAAATTGAACAGGTCATACTGGCCGATTTACGAGTTGCTGACTGTGCGGTTATCCGCCAATCTGATGATCGCTGGGGTGAGGTTCCAATTGCGCTTGTGGCACGTCAGGACCCATGCTTAACTGCGGCCGATTTGATGCAGCTATGCGCCGCCCAGCTGTCGCGTTATAAACGGCCACAGGCGGTTATTTTTATTGATCAAAATGATTTTCCACGATCCACCAGCGGCAAGATTCAGCGCCATGAGCTGGAAGCGCGGATGACGGCAAAAAAGTTAAATTCTCAGAACAAAGCCACATAGGAAAACACAAACGATGAGCGAACAAATTAGGTTGGCAGTGGATGTTGGCGGCACTTTTACCGATGTTGTTTTGGAAGCCGGTGAGAGTCAAACGACATTGAAAGTTCTGACCACGCCGTCCGCACCCGAACAAGGTGTGCTTGCAGGTGTGGATGGGGTTCTGAAGGCCGCTGGCATTGCGGCCAGTGAGATTGATATTTTGATCCATGGAACGACCCTCGCAACCAATGCCTTGATTGAGCGTAAAGGCGCGAAAACAGCTCTGATTACCACCGAGGGCATGCGTGACTCAGTTGAAATGGCGCTGGAAAACCGCTTTGAGCAATATGATTTAAACATCGACCGCCCTGATCCCATTGTCCCCCGGCATTTGCGGTTTGCGGTGCGTGAGCGACTGAATCATGCCGGCGAGGTTTTGATCGCCTTAGACGAAGATAGTGTGCATGCCCTGGTTGATCAGCTGAAAGCCCATGAAATCGACGCTGTTGCGGTGGGGCTCATCCATGCCTATGCCAATGGTGCCCATGAGATGCGTGTGGGAGAAATTCTGCAGGCTGCTTTACCAGATATCAGCATCACGCTGTCCTCGGAAGTGTGTCCTGAAATTCGCGAATATGAGCGCCAATCAACCGCCAGCGCCAATGCCTATGTGCAGCCTAAAATGTCGCGCTATCTGGGTGAGTTGGCCCGTGCCTTAACAGCACGCGGCATGACCTGTCCGTTTTTCCTGATGACCTCTGGCGGCGGTTTAACAACCCTTGAAACAGCAATGCAATTTCCCATCCGCTTGGTGGAATCGGGCCCGGCAGGGGGGGCCATTCTGGCAGCAAAGATTGCTGGCGAATGTGCGGTTGCGAATGTTGTCTCTTATGATATGGGCGGCACCACTGCGAAAATCTGCCTGATCGATGGTTATAAGCCACAATCAACGCGTACCTTTGAGGTCGCCCGGGTATATCGCAATATGCGTGGCAGCGGCTTGCCAGTCAGAATTCCAGCCATTGAAATGGTCGAAATAGGGGCTGGTGGTGGCTCTATCGCGGCCATTGATGGCATGGGGCGGATCAATGTTGGACCAGAAAGTGCCGGCGCAGATCCGGGGCCTGCCTGCTATGGCCAAGGGGGCACAGCCCCAACGGTGACAGATGCAGATTTGGTCCTTGGGAAAATTGATCCGGCGCGATTTGCCGGCGGGCGGGTACAGCTGTCGACCGATAAAGCGGCGACGGCGGTGCGCGAGAATATTGCCAATCGAGCGGTGATGAATGATGCCCTTGCTGCCTTTGGGATCTGTGAGATTGTTGACGAGAATATGGCCTCGGCCGCGCGCGTCCATGCGATTGAATGGGGCAAGGATATTGCGGCGAGAGCGATGATCGCGTTTGGCGGTGCCGCACCATTGCATGCGGCCCGTCTCGCGGAAAAATTGGGAATCACGCAAGTGATTGTGCCAACGGGGGCTGGTGTCGGTTCTGCCATTGGCTTTTTGCGGGCGCCGATTGCCTATGAAGTTGTGCGCTCACGTTATTTGCGTCTGGCACAGTTTGACCATCAGCATGTCAACGCTTTGCTTGATGAGATGAGTGCGGAAGCGCGCACAGTTGTTTCTGCGGGGGCTGCCGGGGCAGATATCAATGAAACCCGCTTGGCGTTTATGCGCTATGTGGGGCAGGGCCATGAGATCACGGTTGAATTACCAATAACGGCGATGACGGCGGCTGACCGCGAAACCATCCGCGCCCGTTTTGAAGCTGAATATACCCGCCTGTTTGGCCGTACCATCCCAGGTCTGGATATGGAAATTCTGAGTTGGACGTTAACAGCGGCGGCGCATATTGATCCAGCGGTGGCAGATAAAGTGATCGCAACGGCCCGTGCAACCTGCGCAGCAACGCCGATTGATCACCGGCAGTTATTTGACCCAGAACGCTCTGATTATGTGACTGCGCCTGTTTATTGGCGGGACGACCTGTCGCCAGGCATGCAGATCACTGGCCCGGCGTTGATCGCGGAAGATCAGACAACAACAGTCGTCACAGCGGCGTTCAGTGCCGCTGTTGATGACCATGGATATTTGATTTTGGACCGGCAAGTGCCGGCGGGGGGAAACTGAGATGAGCGCGCAAGAACTTGGCGGTCTTGACCGTATTCGCATGCAAATTCAATGGAACCGGTTGTTGTCGGTGGTCGAAGAGCAGGCTCAAACCCTGATGCGAACAGCTTTTAGCACCTCAACACGCGAAGCAGGTGATTTATCCGCAGGCGTCTTTGATACCCAGGGACGGATGTTGGCCCAAGCGGTGACAGGAACCCCTGGCCACGTGAATGCCATGGCCGCCAGTGTCGGATTTTTTCTCGAAAAATTTCCGGGCGACATTATGCGCGATGGTGATGTCTTTATCACCAATGACCCCTGGCAGGGCACCGGCCATCTGAATGACTTTACGGTGGTGACACCCGCATTCCATGAGGGCACATTGATAGCCTTATTTGCCAGTACCAGCCATGTGGTTGATGTGGGCGGGCGCGGGTTTGGCCCAGACGGAAGACAAATTTACGAGGAGGGTCTCAACGTGCCGCTGAGTTACCTTGCCAAAGCGGGTGAAATGAGCGAGGTGCTGCTGGAAATCATTCGTGCCAATGTGCGTAACCCGGTTGAAGTTGAAGGCGATTTATACTCCCTTGCTGCTTGCAATGAGGTCGGCTGTCGGCGCTTATCGGAAATGATGACCGAATTTGAGCTGGCCAGCCTCGAAGATCTTGGCGACCGTATTATCGAGATGTCACGGACGGGCATGTTGGCCGAAGTTGCCAAATTACCAAAAGGTGTCTTTCACAACGTCATGCGCATTGATGGTTATGAGCGGCCGTTGGACTTGGTCGCAACACTGAGCATTGATGATGATGGTTTCAAAATTGATTTTGACGGCACCTCTGGGGTCTCTAGCTATGGCATTAATGTGCCGATCACTTATACCGAAGCCTATGCCAGCTTTGGAATTCGCTGCATTATTGGCGGCGCCATTCCGAACAATGCAGGCTCGCTGTCAACCATTAAGGTGACAGCCCCTGTGGGCAGCATCTTGAATGCGCCGCATCCCTGCGCGGTAACGGCCCGCCATGTGATTGGCCAAATGTTGCCTGATGTGGTTCTCGGCTGTCTTAACCAGGCGATTCCAGACCAAGTCCCCGCCGAAGGCACGTCCTGCCTGTGGAACCCTGTTCTGTTGTCAGGGCATGGTCTGACAGAAGACGATCGTAAAATCGACGATCAACCTTTTGCCATGAACACCTTTCATGCGGGTGGTACCGGCGCGCGGCCTGGCAAGGATGGCATGTCAGCAACGGCCTTTCCATCGGGGGTGCGGAACACTCCGGTTGAGGTGAATGAGACAATCGCGCCACTGATTTTTTGGAAAAAAGAATATCGCCGCGATTCTGGCGGGGCAGGAGAGTTTCGCGGCGGCGCAGGTCAGGTGATGGAAGTGGCCCATGCAAAAGGCAAGGATTTTGCAATTAACGCGATGTTTGATCGGGTTGACCATCCGCCCCGGGGCCGCAATGGCGGTGATAGCGGCATGGCTGGGAAACTTTATCTGCAATCCGGCACGGTGCTCTCTGGGAAAGGCCGCCAAATCATTCCCGCCGGGGATAAGTTGATTCTGGAAATGCCGGGCGGTGGCGGCCTGGGTGATCCGATGGCACGGCCTGCTGAATGGGTTGGCGATGATGTGCTCAATGGCATGGTATCGAAAGAATCTGCACAGCAAGACTATGGGGTTGTCACCGATGCCACAGGGCAGGTTGATGCGTCTGCAACGCAGGCAGAACGGGCCCGCCGCCAAGCAGCTGAGTAACTTCAGCAGCTTACAAGCGAAGGGGCAGTCCGGTTATGCGTTAAACGGCAACCGGGCTGCGGCCCTGAAATCGCCCCCTTTTTCAGCTTCGACAAAGACGCTGATGGCATCGAATAGGATTGGTGCAGCGATGATGTTTGCCGCGTGTTGATTTAACTGACCCAGCAAAAATGCCGCTTCATCGCCATCGCTGATGCGGTCGCTTAAGGTCATGTGAAAGTTGAATTGATCAAGCACGTAAGGATAGCCCCAGCGCAGCAGGTGGGCGTCTTGGACGGCACTTAGATTTGATCGCCGCCGGCGCGTGATCTCTGTCAGTGAGGGTGGCTGGACCATGGGGTCAAAATGCGTCAGCAGGGCAGACTCCAGGGCGGCCAAAGCGGGTAATGGTGCGCGCGGCGTTAAGGCCAAAAACCCCTTATCGTTTTCAATGTGCAGCGGTATTTCAAAACACTCTTGGGTGCGGGCAAAAACAGCGGCATGGTCGATGATCTGAGCAATCGTAACATTATCTGTGGGATGAAAGGGAGCCCGCAAAGTGGCGTGAAAGCCATAACGCCGGGGGCTGCGCGTCAGATGATGCAAGCGCTGAGGGTCAATTCCTGGGATAGCAGGCTGGTGACATAACGCGCCCGAAATGGCATCGCGCCCCAGCCAGTTTGACCCAAATATGTGCAGTGGGGTGTCGGCGGCAGGGCTGAAATATATCGCCGCACGTGGCCATGTTGGTGTTGAGGCTGGTGGTGTGCCGTCGGTGGGATTAATCATTTCAGGGCTTTCAACATACAGCGGAGATCAGATTATCGTCATCTGCAGGCGTCTGGCCAGGGGCCAGTGGCGCTATTGTTCTTTTTCTGTGTTGGTTTTGCTGTCCACAGCAATCAGCCGATGAAACTCTCTGGAGGCCGCGCGCGAGGATTCGATCAAGGCAGCCTCATTATCGCGGATTGCATATTGGCTTTCTAACAGACTTTCATCGTGCTCTTTAAACTGTCGCATAAGGTTTTCTGACTGCGAGGGGGCGTGACCTGTTTGGTTTAAGACCGCCTCGGCCATATCCAAGCTGCCTGCAAAAGTCTCGCGGATGACTTTATGCACACCAAGCTCGCGCATCCGATAGGCGTGATGGCGATTGCGCACCCGCGCAATCAGAAAGATATCGGGGTATTGCTTGCGGATCAGTTCGGCGATTTGGATCGATTGCGCAACATTGCTGACGCAAATAACGAAAACCTTAGCATGGGCAGCACCGGCAGCCCGTAAAATCTGTGGGCGGGTTGCATCGCCAAAAAATGCTTTATCACCAAACCGGCTGACAAAACTGATCTGCTCGAGATCATTATCCAAGGCTGTGAAATGCACCCCGCTGAGGCGCAAGGCGCGGGCAATGATTTGGCCCATGCGCCCGAATCCCGCAATTATCACAGGTGAGTGATCATGGTCGAATTTATCAACAACATCTGGCGCGGGGGCGGTGTTATGTGCTGGCGCTGAAAAACGCTCTGCAATCTGGTCTGCGGCCAGAAAAAGTAACGGTGTGAGGATCATTGAAATGGTCACCACAAGGATCATCAGATCAACCAGCGGCCCCTCAACGACGCCAACAACAAGCGCTGCGGAGAAAATCACAAAGGCAAACTCACCGCCCTGTCCAAGGCTGGCGGTAAAGCGGATTGCTTGCATCGGCGCTAGCCTGCCCGCGCGCCCTAAAAAATACAGAATGAGGCTTTTGGTGCCGATTAATAACAGCGATAGTAACACAACCAGGACAGGTTCTTGCAGGATCAGCCTGAGATCAACGGCCATGCCGATGGCGATAAAGAAGATCCCCATGAGCAGCCCCTTGAAGGGCTCAATATCTGCAATGACAGCATTACGATGGTGGGAGTCAGCGAACAGGACACCTGCCAAGAAGCCGCCAAGGGCCATCGAAACGCCGACCAACTCCATCAATGCTGCGGTGCCAACGACAAGTAGAAGTGAGGCGGCGGTAAAAACCTCATGGTCGCCCCAATTGGCAACCAGATCAAAAATAGCCTCAATTAAATAGCGCCCAAAAATGATAATGCCGATGATCACCGCGGCGGCAATCAAGACATCATTCAGCCCACCGCTGGTTGTTGGCGCGCCACCAAGCAAGGGAACCACCGCTAATAGTGGAATAACTGCCATATCTTGAAACAACAAAACCGAGAGCGCGACGCGCCCATGGCGGTTCGCCATTTGGCCCTTTTCTGCCAACAGCTGCGTGGCCACCGCCGTTGATGATAATGACAATGTCATGCCAATTAAAATAGCGGTCGGCAGGGCGATCCCCAAAGCCCAGGCAATCGCCGCCAGGGCGATACTGGTGACGATGAACTGACTGCCGCCGATTAAAAAGACGGGCCGCCGCAAGCTCCATAGACGTGTTGGACTAAGCTCCAGACCGATTAAAAACAGTAACAGGACAACCCCGAATTCGCCAAAGTGAAGGGCCGCCTCAACTTCTCCAATAAGGCCAAGCAAATGGGGGCCAATCAGCATGCCTGCTGTTAGGTAGCCGAGGATTGAGCCCAAACCAAAACGGCTGAACACAGGCACTGCGAGAACAGCGCAAGTCAGAAAGACGACGGCTTCAATCAATAATGGCATCGTTTCCCCCAGAGGCGAATCACCGTTAGTGTAAAACCCATTGGCTGAAAATCGAAACCTTTACCTTTGGTTTTAAAGATAGGTACCTGCAAGGGTGACGGGCGTGCCACCCAGGCCAAGCTTAAAACGCGAGACTCCCGGCATCCTTTTGCCGTCAATACCACCAAGATCAAGCCACTGAACGCCATCAGCAGCTAATTTTTCAATTGCTTGCCACAACAACAGGTTGTGCAAATGATGGCAGCGGCCGAGGTCGTCAGTATAGCTGATATAATAGGTTGCGGCATGGCCATGGCGGACCAAAAGGATTGCCGCATGGGTGCTATTGCGCTTATGCGCGGAGAGCACGTAAAGACTTTTACGGTCTTGGCAATGATCGGCCACAGCCCGGACAAAGTCACCTGCAGGGACCTTCAGCCGTTTTTGTTGGCGATGATCATCGTGTTTTTGAAACAGCCATTCGAGATCCTTGCCCCGATCGCTTATCCGGGTTTTAAAGCCTGCGGCTTCGGCTTTGTTGAGCTGGTTGCGCCACTTACCTGCGAGCGCTTTTCGTAAGCGTGCCAGCGGTTGAGTGAGATCAAGCCAGATTGTGCTGTAGCCCGTGATCACTTGACGCATCGAGAGGGCGGCCATGAGCTGTTTTGTCTCTTGGCTGGCGGGGTGCTCTGGCATCCAGGTGAAGAAATTTAACTTGTGAAATGGAAACGCGGCCTTAATACGGGTGAAAACGGCGCTGCGGGTGGCGCCATCGAGGGGCGCGGGAAAAAGCGGCCCACGAACAATTTTTGTCACCGTGACGCTGCCCGCGATCTGCCAAGTATAAACCAAACTAAAGGCAACTACCCGGCCGCTCTGGCGGGCCACCAATGTGCGCACATGGAAAGGGGTTGTTTGGGCCATGGCCATGCCATAGGCCCAGGTTTGCTCCAGCGGTGATTGTCGGGCCGCGATCAGCCAGCGCTGCCACTCCTGGGCGCTCGCCTGATCCCATTCAAGTGTGATATCGTCACTGTTGATAATGCTCGCCATGGATCTTTCCCATGCCTTTAAAGAGGGGCTATGCGTCGTTATGAGAGCGTGGTTTAAGAAGCCTGTAAAGGTGCGGGGTTATGTTGTCCCAAATCGGCGGTATACGATCTGGGCCTTAGTCTACTGCCTGCTGTATTTTGCGCTTCCGGTGTTGGCCATCGGCGCGGTGCTCGACGTTATGGGATATCTGATAACGGTCAAGCTGTTGGGTGGTGGCTGTTATGGGCTGTTGTGTTTATTCTGACGCTGCCTCAGAATCCCCGGGCAAAGGCAAATCGCGGCCTGCCAGACGTTGGAAAACTTTAATCACCGCAGAATCATCTTCGCGTCCAAGACCAGCGGCACCAGCGGCTAAAAACTGCTGATGGGCAGCCGCACTAACAGGCAAGGGGAAGGTCAGGCTTTTGCCTGTTTCAAGCACGATTCCCAAATCTTTGATGAAGATATCAACAGCGGATAGCGGCGTGTAATCCCCTGATAGAATATGGGGCACCCGGTTGTTAAACATCCAGGATGCACCAGCTGCGCCGGAAATAACCTCAAATAATTGTTCTGCATCTGCGCCAGCGCGGATCCCCAGGGCCATGGCCTCGGCGGCTGCCGCGATATGGACACCAGCCAGCAATTGGTTGATGGTTTTCACTGTTGAGCCAACGCCGATCTCATCACCAAGGCGATGAATTTTTTCGGCGACCGCATCTAAGGCGGGCATGGCACGCTCAAAGGCCGCGTCTGGGCCAGAAGCCATGATTGTCATCGCCCCTTCTGCTGCTTTGGCAGCGCCGCCGCTGACGGGGCCATCAATCATCATCACCTTTAAGGGGGTGAGGCGGCTGGCAATATCACGGCTGGTTGCCGCTGGGATGGTGGCACATTGCACCACCACCGCGCCGGGGCTTAACGCTGCGGCAGCGCCGCCGTCACCAAATAAAACGCTTTCGACTTGCGCCGCATTCACGACAAAAACAATTAGAATATCGACCTGCTCGGCCATTTCGGCCGGGGTGTTTGCGACCGTCCCGCCCGCCGCCTTAAAAGAGGCAAGGGCGTCTGGGTTCATATCCAGTCCAAAGGTTTTGATGTCCGCAGCAAGCAAGGATTTTGCCGCACCCATTCCCATGGACCCAAGGCCGATCACACCGACTGTCAGTGGCAAACTCATCAAAAACTCCCTTGATTAAGATAATGGCAGGCTTAATGCCGGAAATGTCGCATGCCGGTTAACACCATCGCCAGTCCAGCGTCGTCAGCGGCAGCGATGATGTCATCATCACGGATTGAACCGCCAGGTTGAATGACAGCTGTTGCGCCTGCCGCAGCTGCGGCTAAAAGGCCATCGGCAAAGGGGAAAAAGGCGTCAGATGCGACCACAGAGCCGATGGTGCCAACTGTTGCCGCCCCCGCGGCCTTGGCCGCATCTTCGGCTTTGCGGGCGGCAATACGGGCAGAATCAACGCGGCTCATCTGACCGGCGCCAATACCAACGGTGGCACCATTTTTGACATAGATGATGGCGTTTGATTTGACATGTTTGCAAATCCGAAAGGCCAAGATCATATCGGCCATTTCCTGGCCGCTTGGTATCCGTTTAGTGACCACTTTTAGCTGCTTTTCGGTGATCTGGCCGGCGTCGCGATCCTGTACCAGAAGACCGCCTGCAAGTGAGCGCACATTCATCCCGCCTGCGGCCGGATCCGGCAGGCCGCCAGCCACCAATAAACGCAAATTCTTTTTGGCTGCCAAGACTTTGCCAGCGGCGGCATCGGCCTCCGGGACAATGACAACTTCGCTCAGGATTTTGACGATTTCTGACGCTGTATCAGCGTCCAAGCGTCGATTGGCGGCGATAATGCCGCCAAAGGCGCTCACTGGATCACAGGCCAAGGCCTGCAAATAAGCGTCCTTTAAGGTGTCGGCGACAGCGACACCGCAAGGGTTGGCGTGCTTGATGATGGCAACGGCAGGCCTGTCAAATTCGGCCACAAGCTCATAAGCGGCATCGGTATCGTTCAGGTTATTAAAGCTGAGCTCTTTGCCTTGAACTTGAACGGCGCTGGCAATACCTGGACGCAGATCACCCGTGCGGTAGAAGGCCGCTGCTTGATGGGGGTTTTCGCCATAGCGCATAATCTGCGGCTGCGCGCCTGCGACGACCAGCCGATCAGGAAAGGACACGTCCTGTTCTGTCGCCAGCCAATTCGCGATGGCGGCATCGTAGGCGGCTGTGCGGGCATAGGCTGTGCGGGCCAATTGCTTGCGTGTTGCGTCGCGAATACCGTCGTTATCGGTCAGCTCATTAATCACGCTGTCATAATCTGCCGGTTCAACAATCACCGCCACATGATCATGGTTTTTAGCTGCCGCCCGGATCATGGCAGGGCCACCAATGTCGATATTCTCAACACAGGTTTCATAGTCTGCACCAGCCGCTAACGTGGCTTCAAAGGGATACAGGTTGACCACCAGCAGATCGATTGCGCGGATACCATTACTGTCCATCGCGGCGAGATGATCGGGGCGGTCGCGGCGGGCCAGTAAACCGCCATGAATTTTGGGGTGCAGGGTTTTAACGCGGCCATCCATGATTTCTGGGAAACCAGTTTCATCGGCAACTTCGGTGACCTGCAAGCCGCCTTCTGCAAGCGCTTTCGCGGTTCCCCCCGTGGACAGCAGCTCCACCCCCCTATCGGCCAGGGCGCGGGCAAAACGAATTAAACCAGTTTTATCAGAAACTGAAATCAACGCCCTTTTGACGTTGACGCAAGCATCGCTCATTCTTTGTCTCTCCCAAAAACAAACACATCTATCCGCTGGGCTTATGCGCGCTCGACGCCGCTGGGTCAACCGTCTCTATCGCGGCTTTTTTAGCCGTTGCAACGCGCCGCAAATAAGCTTCGCGGATGCCAATATAAGTGGTTGATCCAAAGATCAAAACAGCCCCAATCCAAGTAAACATATCGGGCACTTCGGCAAATAACATAAAGCCCAATAAGGCCGCCCAGATGAGTTTTGTGAATTCAACAGGCAAAACCGCCGATGCATTGGCCAGTTTTAGCGATTGGTTCATGGTGGTTTGGCCAAGGGTGCCCAAGCACCCAATGAGCAATAACCAGACATAATCCATGGGGGCAGGCCAAACCCACACCCAGGCAGCAGGGAGGACGCAGATCGCTGTCAGCCACAAAGAAGCATACATGGTGATGGTCACGCTTGACTCAGTGCGGGTCAGCATTTTGATCAGCATCAAGGCAATCGCCCAAATCATGGCAGCCGAGAGAATCAGCACTGGGCCCAAGGTAATATCAATCAACCCAGGGCGCAGAATGACGACGGTGCCCGCAAACCCAACCATGATTGCCGCCCAACGCCGGGGCCCCACTTTTTCCCCCAAAAACAACATCGCCAAGACAGTGGCAAAGATCGGGGCCGTGAAACTCAACGCTGTCAATTCCGCCAAAGGCGTCATGGTGACGCCGGTGAAAAAACACAACATTGAAATGCCATTAATGAGACCGCGAATGGCATGCAATTTGGGCCGATTGGTCGCCAACAACCGCAGGCCGGAGGTCAACAGCAGCGGGCTCAAAACTAAAAAACCGATCAAGGCACGGAAAAACGCAACCTCGAACGCAGGCAAGACGTCGCTGACAGATTTAACAGCCGCATGCATGCCAACAAAGGCCATGCCAGACACGGCCATAAAGCCAATGCCTTTCCAGGTATCGGATATGCGGTCGAATGCAGATTGTATTGCCGTGAGATTATACACCGCAAGAGTATCGCAGTGAAGCGCCGAACAAGCGAGAAAAATCGATGATAACGATTTTTATTCAGTCAGTTATCGACAATTCAACCTCGCCTAGGCCAGCGATTTGATAGCAGGCGGTATCACCTGCATTGGCGAACCGCGTTGCCAGGGTTGACCCGGTGATCACCAAATCACCACTTTGTAAGGCTTTATCTTGGCTGTTCAAAAGGTTGGCAATCCACGCCAGCCCGGTCAGCGGATTGCCCATCGCCGCGCCGGTGACCGAGGTCTCGGTCTGACCATTTAAGGTGAGGGTTACCGGCATATTGGCCAGATCAAGAGTCTGAAAATGGCTCACTTCTTGGCCGAGGATGACGCCACCGCTCCAGGCGTTATCAGCGATCATTGAGCAGGCATCAAGGCTGCCATAGTCGGCGTTGCGATCTTCGATCAATTCAAAAGCAGGGGCAATGCTGGCCACATATGGGCGCACATTGTCGCTTGTCCAAGGACCATCAGTGGCCGGAAGTGGGGCGGCAAGGCGCACGGCAAGTTCAAATTCCAGACCAAGGCGACCAAAGCTGTTAAGTGAAATTGTCGCTGGTCCTGATTGAATCGTCTTGGCATAAAGTCGCCCGGCGATGGGTTGGTCAACACCGCACAGCTCTTGGATTGGTTTTGAGGTGAGGGCGATTTTATAGCCAGCTAACGCCCCGCGAGAGGCAACCCAAGTGTCAGGCAGCAAGGCTTGAACCCGGTAGGCATCGTCTAAACGATCGATGGCATGTGTCGCAGGCAACGGTTGATAGCGGCGACCTGCAGCGTGTTCGCCAATGATCCAGTCTGCAATAGCAGCGATTTGCGCATCAGAATGCATGTTTGCCTCAGCTCAATCAGGGGATGTCAAGATCACCACGGATTTCTGTATTTGGCAAGATCATGGATGGTGTGGGCGGATGGTCAGTAAACGGCGAGATAGCCGCCTGCGTGGAACGAAAACCACCTTTGCAACGGTTGACCCCATTGCCGGTTCATTTAATGCTTGCGACAATATCGATTGCGGGGCTCACACCTGATGGTTTTCATGGGGCAAATTGGTGGTGCAAATTTTTCGTCGGCTGGTACTGCTGTTGGTGTGGCTTGGTGCGGTCAGCAGTTTATTTATTGATTTTGCGGCGTTAAAAGCGCTGACGACAGCCTTACTGATTGTCTTTCTGGCACTTTCAGGGCGACATATTCGCCGTGAAAGTTGGGTTGTTGCCGGAGGTATTTCTTTGGCCGCCGCAGGTGTGCTGCTGGTCGGCGGATCGTGGTTGCAGCTTTGGCATGGTTTGGAGCGATCGCTTATTTTTGCGGGCTTGCTGCCCACCTTGCAATTAACCCGGGCGATTGCCTGGCGCTTGCCAAAAGTAGCTGAGGCGCGCACTAATCTGGCGAATCTCCCAGAACGTGCAGCAGATATCGGTTTGATGTTTGGGGCACAAGCCTTTGGTTATGTTTTAAGTACCGGTGCCTTTGCAATGGTGTCCAGCTTGGTGGCGGCAAAAGCGCCGCTCAAACGCCGCTTGGCCGCCGGTGCGGCCAGTTTGCGCGGGATGAGCACGTCAATCTTATGGTCACCCTTTTTTGTGGCATTTGCTGTGGCCTCAAGTTACCTGCCTGAGGTGCCCGCCTGGCAAGTGTTTGCGCTTGGCTTTGTGTTGATGGTTACAGCCCTGCTCATCGCGATTTTAATGTTTGCCCGACCCTTGGACATTAGCGCCGTGGTGCAGGCTTTAAAATGCCTACTGCCGGTTCTACGCTATCTTTTTGTAGCGGTTGGCGCGGTGATGGCAGTGAGCGCCTTTACAGACCTGTCAACGCTTGGCGCTGTGTTGGTGACCATGCCGTGTCTGGTGGCGGTAAATTTGCTGTTTCGGCCAATGATCATGGGCGAGGTGCTGCGCGAGACAGCACGCGGTTTTGACCGGCTGGGTGATGATTTACTGCTGATCAGCACGTCAATGGGACTGGCTACAGCCGTTGTTGCAACCTCTCAAATCGCCGATCAGCTGACGATTTTGGTGGCGCTCGATATCCCCGCAGTGGTGGTCATTGCCGGCATGCTCTTGGTGCAGCTTTTGCCTGCCATGGCAGGGGTGCACCCGATTATTACCGCGACAGTGGTTTTGGCAGCACTGACAAGCCAGCCCTTAACTGTGCATCCGTTAATGTTATTTCAGGCCATGGTCGCCGGTTGGTCTTTGGGGACCATGGTTTCCATGTCTGCGATTTCGGTAGTGACCACAGCCAATATGTTTCGCCTTGCGCCGCTGCAATTAGCTTATGGTCGCAATCTTGGCTATTCCCTGGTCACAGCGGCCGTGGTGGTGACCGTGTTGAGCATGCTCAACACGGTCTTATCAGCAGCTTAGCTCTTACTCAAACGCATCCGCCCAAGACCCTTGGGTAGCGGCCTTAGAATACTCAGTGGCACGGTTTTCAAAGAAGTTGGTATGCTCAACCCCGTTCAGCATATCGTCCATCCAAGGCAGAGGGTTCTCGGTCATGCGATAAATGGGCTGTAGACCGAGTTGGCCAAGACGGCGGTCCGCGATATAGCGGATGTAGCTTTTAACCTCGTCAGCCTCTAGCCCTTCAACACCGCCCAACTCAAAGGCGAGGTCAATAAAGGCATCTTCGTGATGAACAACGGTCTCGCAGGCGGCATAAAGCTCCCGCTCCAGCTGATCATCCCAGACCTCGGGGTTCTCATCGACAAAGGTTTTGAACAACCGCACCACCGACTGCATGTGCAGGGTTTCATCGCGTGCTGACCAGGCCACAATCTGACCCATGCCCTTCATTTTATTAAAGCGGGGGAAGTTTAACAGAATGGCAAAACTGGCAAATAACTGTAAGCCTTCGGTAAAGGCCCCGAACATGGCCATTGTTTTGGCAATGTCGCGCTTACTGTCAACGCTGAAGCCCCGCATATAATCCCATTTATCCTTCATTTCCTTATAATGCAGGAAGGCTTCATATTCTGATTCTGGGATTCCAAGGGTATCCAGCAAATGCGAATAAGCGGAAATATGAATGGTCTCAATGTTTGAGAACGCCGCCAGCATCATGCGCACTTCGGTCGGCTTAAAAACCTGCGCGTAATGCTGCATATAGCAATTATTCACCTCAACGTCAGATTGGGTAAAGAACCGAAAAACCTGCGTTAGCAAGTTACGCTCTGATTGCGTGAGGTTTTTTGCCCAATCGCGCACATCCTCCGCGAGGGGCACCTCCTCGGGTAACCAATGCAAGCGTTGCTGTATCAACCACGCATCATAGGCCCAGGGATAACGAAAGGGCTTATATACAGGGTTAGCTGTCATTAATCCGGACATCGGACCACTCTCCAAAAAACGTCTTTAAAAATATATGTGTCAGCCTTACTGGCAGGCAAGGCATTCTTCGTAATCAATCGGCCCATCGGCAGGTTGATCACGGTCATTGATCCGCCCCAGGTGTGGCACAATGGTGATATCAGCCGTCGCAGCTGATTCCGCCCGCTGGATCGATTTTGAGCGGCAGTAGTAAAGGCTTTTGACGCCGCGTTTCCAAGCTTGCAGGTGCAAGTGATGCAGATCACGCTTATGCACGTCTGCGGGCAAGAACAAATTAATTGACTGTGCCTGACAAATTTCGGCCGCTCGGTCAGCGGCATGCTCAATAATCCAGCGCTGATCAATTTCAAAGGCTGTTTTGAAAACATCCTTTTCATCATCGCTCAAGAAGTCGAGATGCTGGACAGAACCCTCATTCAAGGTAATCGAGGACCATGTTTGGTCATCGTCATGGCCTTTTTCAGCAAGTAAGGCGGCCAGATATTTGTTACGCACTGGGAACGAGCCAGAAAGTGTCTTGTGGGTGAAGGCATTGGCCGCAATCGGCTCAATCCCGGGCGAGGCCCCACCGCAAATAATCGAAATTGATGCTGTCGGTGCAATCGCCAGTTTGTTTGAAAAACGTTCCATAATGCCGAAAGCTGCGGCGTCGGGGCAGGCACCGCGCTCTTCGGCCAATTTGACCGAGGCGGCATCCGCTTGCTTACGGATATGCTTGAACATCCGCATGTTCCAAACTTTCGCCAGCGCTGAGCCAAACGGCAAACCTTGGCGCTGAAGATAGGAATGAAAGCCCATCACACCCAAACCAACAGACCGTTCCCGCATTGCGGCGTATTTCGCCTTGGCCATACTATCGGGGGCTTTTTCGATGAAGTCGCTGAGCACATTATCCAGAAAGCGCATAATGTCTTCGATAAACATCTCATTGTCTTGCCATTCTGGATATGTCTCCAGATTCAGCGATGAGAGACAGCACACAGCGGTACGATCATGGCCGTCCTTATCAATGCCGGTGGGCAAGGTAATCTCGCTACACAGATTAGAGGTCTTCACCGTCAGACCCATTAATTTTTGGTGCTCAGGAATGTTGCGGTTCACATGATCGATATAAATCATGTAGGGCTCGCCCGTTTCAATGCGCGCTGTTAAGATTTTGATCCAAATATCACGTGCCGAGACAACTTTCATAACGGTGCCGTCTTTTGGGCTGACCAGCTTCCAATCTTCATTGCCTTCAACCGCCCGCATAAAGGCGTCTGATAACAAGACGCCATGATGCAGGTTTAGGGCTTTGCGGTTTGGATCGCCGCCTGTTGGTCGCCGCAGCTCGACAAATTCTTCAATTTCGGGATGGTCGATGGGCAAATAGACCGCCGCCGACCCACGGCGCAGTGACCCTTGGCTGATGGCCAGGGTCAGAGAGTCCATAACCCGGATGAACGGG
Source organism: Nisaea sp. (assembly GCA_042088965.1). GTDB lineage: Bacteria > Pseudomonadota > Alphaproteobacteria > Thalassobaculales > Thalassobaculaceae > TMED26. Next base: position 16,979 of record JBELLC010000056.1, read on the forward strand.
ATAACCCCAGAGGTCTTACCATTGATACCCACGGGCTCACCAATGGATCGCAGATTGCCCCAATAACTGCCAATGCCGCCGCCACGCGAGGCCAGCCAAACATTCTCATTCCAGGTATCAACAATACCTTCCAAACTGTCCGTAGCTTCGTTTAAAAAACACGAAATTGGCAAGCCCCGGCTGGTGCCACCATTGGACAGCACAGGGGTTGCTGGCATGAACCATAATTTTGAGATGTAGTCATAAAGACG
>JBELLC010000057.1:0-17192 GCA_042088965.1 Nisaea sp.
TGGTCCACCTGCCCTTGGTCCTGCCCCCTGTGGTGGTTGGCTATGGTTTACTGTTATTGTTTAGCCGTGAGGGGGTTTTAGCCACATGGCTCGGGCAATATATGGACATCTCTCTGGCTTTTACCTGGAAAGCAGCGGCAATTGCGTCGGCAGTGATGGCCTTTCCGTTGATGGTACGGGCGATCCGCATGTCGATTGAATCAATTGAACCAGGGTTGGAGGCTGTTGCGCAGACGCTGGGGGCGTCTCGGTGGCGGATTTATATGACCATTATTTTGCCGCTGTCATTGCCAGGTATTTTAACAGGCGCTGTTCTTGGGTTTGCGCGCTCTCTTGGTGAATTTGGCGCGACCATTACCTTTGCGGCGAATATCCCGGGGCAAACACAAACCCTCCCCTTGGCTTTGTTCAGCGTCGCTGAATCGCCGGGAAACGAAGCCGCAGCAGCACGCTTAGCCATTCTTGGTGTGGTGTTGGCCTTGGCGGCCCTGGTCGCCTCAGAGATCTTGGCCCGCCGTCTGGCAAATCGGCTGGGTCGTCAAGCGCGGTACAGCCCATGATGCAGGCGCGTTTTCAAAAATCCATTGGTAATCTCACGCTGGACGCTGTTCTACAGGCGGCACCTGGCCGGGTGACCGCCTTGTTCGGTCATTCTGGCGCTGGTAAAACCACCTTAATTGATTGTTTGGCGGGCTTATCGCGTCCTGATCATGGGTGTATTACGCTCAATGGTCAGGTCTTTTTTGATTCCGAAAAAGGCTTCAATCGCGCGGTTCGAGAGCGGCGTGTTGGTTATGTATTTCAAGAGCCACGCTTGTTTCCGCATTTATCAGTTGAGCGAAATTTGAAATTTGGATCTGGCCGTTTGCGGCGTCATCTCGGCAATCGTCAGATCGGCTTTACCCCCTTGGTTGAATTGCTTGGTATTCAGGCGTTGTTGAAACGATTACCGCACACATTGTCAGGCGGCGAGCGCCAACGTGTTGCCATTGGTCGGGCATTACTTTCTGACCCGGATTTGCTGTTGCTTGATGAACCCGTCAGTGCCGTTGATCAAACTCGCAGCAGCGAAATCCTGGACTTTTTACAGGTTCTCAAGGCACAGCTTAACATCCCCATTATCCTGGTGACGCACCGGATGGATGATTTATTGCGGGTTGCCGATGATTTGGCCGTTCTTGACGGCGGCAAGGTGATCGCTGCCGGGCCCTTAGCGACGGTTGCTGCTCAGCCTGGCTTTCAGAATTTGTTAGCCGATGAAACAGCGGGCAGTGTCTTCGCTGTGACTGTCGGCAATCATGATCCAAGGGATCATCTGAGTCGTCTGCAATTTGCCAGTGGGTCGTTAACAGTGCCGCTTTTAAACACTCCAATTGGCAGCCGCTTACACGTGCGCATAAAGACGACAGACATTGCCATTGCCAAAGAACGCCCGAAGAACATCAGCATGTTGAATATTCTGCCAGCCAAGATCGCGCGTATGACCACGCATTCGGGTGGATATGTGAGTTTACAGTTACAGCTCGAGGGGGGTGATGTGCTTTGGGCGCGGATTACCAAAAGATCTGCGCGCGATTTGGCATTAACTGAAAATAGCGGCGTTTTCGCGATGATAAAGGCTGTCGCTCTCGTTGCACCCTCAATTATCACAGCCACATAAGAATTAAAATTATGTCTACAAATTGATTTACATCAATGCAAGACGCACGCTATACGTGCACTGTTGTTTTGTGTCTGCGACCCTCCTTAACCGCAGAAACTCCCAACCAAGCGGGGCCGGTTTACCGGCCCCGCTCCCTTTTGGGCGAAAATTGATCCGTTTACCCGCTTTAGGTCTTTACGGTATCTGATCAGGCGTTAGCCTGGCTATCCGGGAAGTGCTTAAAGGTAATGCCACCTGGCCGTTTAATTTGCGCCACCAGATCAAGCTCCCAATCAAGATAGGCCTTCATCGCGTCTTCGACGCCGTCTAACTCATTGCCATCGTAGGGGCGCAAGAACACATCATCCGGTGTACTTGCCAGATAAGACATGCCCATTTCCATGGGCAGGCCAGCATCCTGCCAGGCGGTGGTGCCCCCCCTTAAAACACTGACCTGACGGCCCAGCGCCATAATCTCCGCAACGGCCCAAGACGCGTTTACCCCATCAGGTGATGTTACGATGATCGGTCCTTGATCTGGCAGGTTTTTAAAATCATCTTGCAGACGCGACCGCACCATGAACCATGCGCCATCAATATGGCCATCGCGATATCCCAAGCTGGTATTAAAATCGATCACCACTGCGCCGTCCTCGGTTATCGCAGACAATGCTGCGTGCGGTGCGATCTCGGTGACCCCTGTGGCGCGATAGCGTGAAAGACTTGGCGGTCCAGAAGCAAGGTCTTGGTCATCGAAACCAGTTTCCAGCACATAGACGTCAGGTAACCCCAATTGGTTCAGCCAGCCCGCCGTCATGATCGCCCGAACCAACTCCGGATCGACCAAGACAACCCGTGCATGACGCACTGGGATATGGATATCCGTTGCTTGCACCACTTGCCCCCCTGCGGCGTGCTGCGAATCGTGGATATGGGCAGCTGTGAATTCAGCAACATCGCGCACATCAAGAATATACAGCGTCCGCTCAGCAGTTTCAGTACGCCAGCGTGCAAGATCTTCTGCATTGGCATAGTGAACACCAAACCGCTCAGCTGTTTGGCGGGCACGTTTCAGGGCGAGTGCCTTTCCCTCTGGCGTGACCTCAGGGGCACGGCGGGTGTTGCCATGTTCCAACTCATGCCCTGCCAAGTGCCAGCCCATGGTGCCATTTCGCAAGGCCACGACTTTGTTTGGAATACCAGCATTCAGAAGAGATTGGGCGCCAATAATGCTGCGTGTGCGGCCGGCACAATTGACGACAACCGTGGTTGCAGGATCTGGCGCAATTTCTTGTACCCGGTAGACCAATTCTGCGCCGGGGCAGTCGATCCCCGTGGGAATGTTCATGATGTTAAATTCGCTCATTGGGCGGGAATCCAGAATCACCATATCTTGATGACTGGCCAACATGTCCTTCAGCTCATCAGCAGAAACTGATTCCGTCCCATAGGCATGCTCAACATATTCACCAAATGCTTTGCTGGGAACGTGTAAGCCGCTGAAAAGCTCATATCCTGCCGCTGCCCACGCTTTAGTGCCGCCATCCAAGATGCGAATATTTTGATAGCCTAATGGCACAAGTTTGCGCGCCGCCCGCTCAGCCAGGCCATCATCATCGTCGATGAGGACAATGGGGGTCGTTAGACGGGTGACTTTTTCAGCAAATCGCGGCTCGAGACGGCTCAAAGGCATATTTGCCGCGAAAAGCAGGTGGGATTGTCCAAACACCCCTTCTTCGCGCACATCAATCAGTGCCAATTCATCGCTGTCATTAAGCTGTGCAAGTAGTTCGTTGGCTGAAATTGTCTCTGTCACCATGCCCTCCGATTATATTTATTCTTTATATTACGACGTCGCCGCCTCCAAAGCTTCAGCAGCATTCAACCAAGCAGCCTCGGCAACGGCGATGTCATCTGCTAATTGGCGTTGCTGGGTTGCAATCTCTTGAATGCGGGCCGTTGATTCTTTTTGATAGAAATCTGGAGCGGCCAAAATGGTTTGCAGTTTTTGCATCTTCGCTTGCAGCTTTTCCAACGCTTGCTCGGATGTTTGCACTGTTTTGCGCAGTGCGGCGCTTTGTTTGCGGCGGGCTGCCGCCGCTTTACGATCTTCGCGTTTATCAATCCGCGAGCTGCTATCTGTTACCGCCTCATGACGATTCTTTTGCCGTCGTTCTGCAAGCACCGATTTACGGTAAGCGTCTAAATCATCGTCATAGTCACGCACGGTCCCATCGGCAACCAGCCAAAGGCGATCTGTGGTCAATTCCAATAAACGGCGATCATGGCTGATCAGAATGACACAACCAGCAAAGCTGTTCAAAGCATCGGCCAGAGCATCGCGGGCATCAATGTCGAGATGGTTTGTCGGCTCATCCAAAATCAGAATATTTGGCTTATGAATGAGGATAATGGCGATCGATAATCGGGCGCGCTCGCCGCCAGACATGTTTTGCGCAAAAACGTCTTGGCGATCTTGGATCAGGCCAACGCCGCCAAGCTGGCTGCGGATTTCTGTCGGCGTGGCACGCGGCATGAGGCGTTGTAAATGAGTGATCGCGGTGGCGTCGGCATCAAGGGCTTCGATCTGATCTTGCGCGAAATACCCAACCCGCAGCTTATTTGACCGGTGCCCCTCACCTGATTGAGCTGCCAATTCGCCGGAAATCAGCCGTGCCAATGTGGATTTACCATTGCCATTTTGGCCCAGAAATCCAATCCGATCATCAGGGTCAATCCGAAACGATAAATCACGCAGAACCGGTTTATCAGGCGTATAACCAACATCGGCGCGATCAAAGGTGATCAACGGCGGCGCCAGTTCTTCCGGCTCGGGAAAGCGGAAAACTGTATTCGGCTCGGCAATGGCCAGATTAATCGTCTGCATTTTTTCCAGCGCTTTAATGCGACTTTGCGCCTGCCGCGCCTTGCTGGCGGTATAACGAAAACGATCAATAAAAGCCTGCATATGGCGGCGTTGGTGCTCTTGCTTGCGCGCTGTTGCCGCCGCCAGGGTTAGCCGCTCCTGCCGGGTCTTCTCAAAGCGATCATACCCCCCCTCATAAAGCGTCAGCTTGCAGCCCTCCAAATGTAGGATAGAGGTCACCGCACGGTTTAATAAATCGCGGTCATGGCTAACGATGAGCAACGTGCCACGATAGCTTTTTAAGTAGGTTTCAAGCCATAGCGCTGCTTCTAAGTCGAGATGGTTTGTTGGCTCATCAAGGATCATAAATTCTGGCGTACTGAATAAAACAGCTGCCAAGGCCGCCCGCATTCGCCAGCCGCCCGAGAAGGTCGACAATGCGTGGTTTTGGGTGCTGTTATCAAAACCAAGACCGGCCAAAATACTAGCCGCGCGCGCGGGAGCACTGTGCGCGTCGATGTCAGCTAAGCGGATTTGAATTTCGGCAATGCGATCAGGCTCGACGACTGTTTCAGCCTCAGCCAGCAATGCGGCGCGTTCTCTATCTGCCGCTAAGACGAAATCAAGCGGGCTGGTTTCGCCGCCGGGGGCTTCCTGTGCCACCCGACCGATTTGCTCAACCCCAATGCCGTCAAAGTCAATTGAACCTTGGTCAACTTGGGCTTCGCCAACGATTAACCGCAGCAAAGTGGTTTTACCACTCCCGTTTCGGCCAATCAGCCCAACACGATGGCCCGCCGGAACGGTGACGCTGGCATCTTCAAATAAGGGTCGCCCAGCGACCCGGTAGGACATATCACGAATTCTCAACATGCGGTCTCTGATAGCATTCAGACGGTCTGCCCGCCAGTCCGATTGCGTGTAAAATGATATCAACCTTGGCGATATCCAGTCGCCGTGATACCCAAGTTTATGTCCTCGTCGCCCATTTCCACGGATAACCAGTCACGTGCCATCATTTTAATGGTGCTCGGAGTGGGCTGTTTGTCCGTCAATGACGCTTTGATAAAATGGCTTAGCTCTGGGCTTGGCGTGGGCCAAATTCTGGGATTGCGCGGCATTTTAGTCATTGCCTTGTATGGCGCATTTATTGGCCATTTTAAGGGTTTTTCGGCATTTCGCATGGCCAATCCAAAAGCCCATATATTGCGCGGCGCATTATTGGTCATCTCTGCCTATACATTCGTCACAGGCCTCAGTCTATTACCGCTGGCCGATGCCTTTGCGCTGTCCTTTGCGGGGCCCTTGTTTATGGTTGTGATGGCGATTGTTTTTCTCGGTGAAAAAGTTGGCTGGCGGCGGTGGGTTGCCGTGTCGATTGGTTTCCTGGCCGTCTTAATCATGCTGCAACCGGGCAGTGCGGCATTTCAACTGGCGGCTCTCCTGCCGCTAATTGCTGCCTTGTCCGGGGCTGCCCGTGATGCCTTTACACGGCGGATGGCCGCGGCCGAAACAACGCATTCGATCCTGCTATCAGGGACCGCCGCAGTCACGCTTGGCGGTTTTGCCTCACTGCCGTTCGGTTGGGTCATGCCAAGCTGGTCTGACGGCGGCATTCTTTTGGCAACAGCCATAATGCAATGTTGTGCCCATTATCTGATGATTGAGGCATTTCGGTATGGTGAGACCAGCTTACTGGCACCTTTTAAATACAGTGGTCTGGTTTGGGGGCTGGTCTTGGGTTTTCTGGTCTGGGGTGAATTTCCAAATACGCATATTTTATTTGGTGCCGCCGTTATTATTGCCAGTGGGATATATATTGCTCACAGGGAAGCGAAATCTCGTTAAGCTGGCGCAGCGCGGAAGCGACGTTAATGACACCGTGAATTTGAGAGGGGATTTTTAAAATGATTGGTACAGAAAAAACCGCTGCAAAAAAACCATCACAACCTTTTGGCACTTATTGTAATCAGCCGCGATTGATGCAGGCGATGGCAGCGCGCGGCCTCGACGGCATGGTTATTACCAATCCCCTAAATGTCTATTATTTGAGCGGCTTTAACAGCATTGCGCATAAATCAGATGAGCCACGACCCTATGCTGTTGTGATCTCACGACATGCGCCAGACCAGCCGATTATGGTGATTGCAGATTATTATCTGTCGACCCTGGCGGCGCTGGCAGGCCCGATCACCAATGTCCACCCTTTCCGCGCTGTTATGATGCCGATGGATTTGGCCCCTCAACACGCGGACATTGACCGCTTTATTGATCAGCCGACGGCGGCACAAAGCTGGATCGAAGAGGCGCGCGCCAACTATCGCTTTGATATGAAATCAGCCCTTCTCGGGGCGTTAGAATCGGTTGGTTTAAAGACCGGCCGTATTGGTTTTGATGATTTGGGTTTTGGCTTGCGCTTAGGCTTGGAGGGTATTGATGCGGCGGACGCTTATGACGCGATGATGTTTGCACGTGCCGTCAAAACCCCTGCTGAAATGCACCTCCTGCAACACGCAACGGCGCTCAACGAAGCCGCGATTGAGCGTAGCCGTGCTGATTGGCAACCCGGCGTTACCTGGCGGCAGATGGATCAAATCTATGCCGGTCATGTAAATGATCTGGGCGGGTTTGTGCGCGATCCAGGCGGCATGGTCTGGGGCCATCCGCGCGGCGCGGATAATGCGCTCGTCCTCAGCACAGGTCGGGACGATCAGGCAATTGAAGCGGGTACGCATGTGATGTTCGATTGCCACGGCACGAGCGCCTTGTATTGCTGGGATGGGGGAAAGACATGGGTTGTTGACGATGAACCGCAGGGTCTCGCAAAACAACTTGATGGGGCCACCCAACGGGTCGCCGAAACCATGCTAGCCGCGATGAAGCCGGGCGCGCGGATCAGCGAATTACAGGCTTTGGGACGGCAAACCTATCGGCAATGCGGGGTCGCTGATGCAGACCAAGCAATTATCTTTTTCCATGGTTTGGGACTGTCACACATGGATATCGAAACCACAAAAGCTGACGGCAGCTCGAATGCTGATTGGTATTTGGAAGCAGGCATGGTGGTTCCCTTGCATCTGCTCTATCCGGGTGGCGCGCAAGAACGGATGTGGCTTGAGGAAGTCGTAGCGATTGAACAGGATGGCGGCAAACCCCTATTTTCCTGGGGTTTTGCTGCACAAACAGGCGGTGGCCAAGGCAGTTAACGGGCTGTTTTTGGGATAATCGCCTGCCATCATTTGACAGAAAAAGGACGCTTCTATGGCGACACATTCGGCCAAGTCAGCCCCCCTTGAAGACGATCAACTGCCCTTATCGGGAATACGGGTGATTGAATTTAGTCATATGGTCATGGGGCCGACCGTGGGGTTAATTCTCGGCGACCTGGGGGCTGAAGTTATTAAGGTTGAGCCATCGCCGAACGGTGATAATACCCGCCGCCTGACCGGCTCTGGGGCAGGTTTTTTTGGCATGTTTAACCGCAATAAAAAGTCGTTATGCGTTGATTTAAAAGATCCACGTGGCATGGCAATTGTTAAATCCTTGATTAAGGATGCGGATGTCCTGATCGAGAACTTTCGCCCCGGGGCGCTGGAAAAGCTTGGCCTTGGCGCGGATGAACTGCGTGCTGAACATCCAGAATTAATTTATTACTCCGCCAAAGGTTTTCTGCCCGGCCCCTATGAACAGCGCACAGCCTTAGATGAGGTTGTCCAAATGATGGCGGGTCTGGCCTATATGACGGGACCACCCGGGCGGCCGCTGCGGGCCGGATCGTCCGTGAATGACATCATGGGCGGCATGTTTGGTGTGATTGGCATTCTGGCCGCCCTGCGGGACCGTGATCGCCGTGGCGGCGGCCGCAAGGTCACAAGCGCGTTGTTTGAAAATTGTGTGTTTCTCAGTGGTCAACATATGGCGCAGTTTGCGGTCACAGGGCAACCAGCAAAGCCAATGCCAGATCGGCTGTCGGCCTGGGCCATCTATGATGTTTTTGATTGCCAAGATGATCGGCAGATATTTGTCGGTGTGGTTTCTGATACGCAATGGCAAATTTTTTGTAAAAATTTCGATTTACCAGAGTTTTTAAACAACCCAGAAATGGCAACAAACCCGCAGCGGTGTGCCTTACGATCGGAATTCTTGCCGCGTATTCGGCAAATTATTGCCGCCATTCCCTATGCTGACATGCTTCAAAAATGTGAGGAACTGGGTTTGCCTTTCGCACCCATATCCCGCCCTGAAGACCTGTTTGACGACCCTCAATTGAAGGCTTCTGGTGGTCTGATCACTGTCCAGCATCAAAAAGATAAATATATGCAAGTGCCAGCTCTGCCCTTAACGCTGGATGATTGGCGCCCCAATTTACGCGAAGACGTGCCATTAACTGGCGAGCATAGCCATGAATTGGCCGAAAAAGCGGGGTTAAGCGCGGCTGAAATTGCCGAATTACAGGCCGCTGGAATTCTGGCGAAAAGCCCGTAATGTGGATGGATAATGGCGACCCCTGCAGGACTTGAACCTGCAACATCTCGCTTAGAAGGCGAGTGCTCTATCCAGTTGAGCTAAGGGGCCGAAATCATGCGCGGTGATAGCAAATTTTACCGCCCCTTAAAAGCCCAGTGATGCCATCACCGCCGTTATCTTGTCGAAGAGGTGTTTTCAAAAAACGCTGATCTGACGGTCGTTATGGCAGATTGTATGGTTCCGTTTGCTGCCTTTGGGGAATGCTCTGCTCCGATCCCGCCAAGCTTTCGGTCCCGAAAACGTCATAACAACTCAGCGTTGATCGTCCGGGTGAATTCGTGACTTCGAGCATCAATGGATGGCGGCTTATCACCGTTTCCACGACTGCTTCAGCGCTGATTGATCATTGATCCAGGGCTATACATAGGTTTTAGGTTAGACCGGGGTCAGTGTGTCCAGCTGAATTTTCGATTTGTTGAAAAATTCTCGGCATAGACTTTGGGTCTCACTTTTCGCTCCCGCGGGCGCAGAACAATATAATCAATATTATGGCGCTCGGCATAGGCAATTGCTTCGGCTTCGCTTGCAAACTTTAAGCGCACTTGCTGCGAGGTATCAGACGCAGCAACCCAGCCCATCAAGGGCTCTGGACGACGGGCACCAGCGGGTTCGTAATCAAGGATCCAATCTCGCGCCTTGGTGCGGCCAGATTGCATTGCTGTTTTGGTGGGACGATAAATACGCGCACGCATGCCAATAATCCCTCTCTGTCATCACGCGACATTGCCGCGATGGCACTGCAATGGTCGGGGTGGACGGACTCGAACCGCCGACATCCTGCTCCCAAAGCAGGCACTCTACCAGGCTGAGCTACACCCCGAACGAGAGCGGTTGTAATTCAAAACGATGACAATGTGAACCAACCATTGCAGTCAATTGGAAGAAATCTGCAACTTTGGCTGAATTAAGCGGTCACCAGTCCGAATTCCATGCCGTGAGACGCTGCCAGCATTCAGCTCAAGCACTGCTTTTATCGGTCGCCGAGAGGCAATGACGCGGGTTGAAAAGGGAATCGTCCCCTCAACAATGCGCAGGATGCGGCCATCATGACCAATAAACAGCATATCCAAAGACAGTGGCGTATCTTTCATCCACATGGTCTGCCGGGATATACGTGGAAATATGAACAACATACCAGCATCACGGGGCATTTCTTGGCGCCACATCAACCCCTGTGCGCGCTGCTCTGGCGTTATCGCCATCTCTACGTGAAACCTGACCTGTTGGCCATTGCGATCAATGACAGCGATTTCTTTGCCCGCCGCAAAGCTGCTCATGGGTAAAAAGAGGAACCCGAGCAGGAAAACAGCCCAAAACCTTAATCTCATCGCAGCACATCCTTTGCAACGGCGCGGACAGCGGCGCTGATCGGCCCCGGATTGGGATCATCGGCCAGCTTTGTAAACCAATGATCTGGCGGATTTCGTCCGCGACTATGATTCCAGTGTAAACCCCTTAGGACCGCTTCAGCATTTGCGGTGAATGCTTTGGACCCGCCCTCCTCGGCCGGATCGATGCCGTTCAGCACGGCCCAAATGCCGGTCCAGGCACGCGCCACAGCCCACGGGTTATAGCCGCCGCCGCCAACAACCAGTCGTCTGGTGGCTAAGGGTAGTAACATCTTCACCGCTCGCCAGATGGCCCGGTTTGACAGCGATAATTTGCTCTGGGGATCATCAGCCAAGGCATCAACACCTGTCTGTAAGACGACAGCGGCAGGCTGCCAGGCTTTGCCCAGCGGAACGATGGCTTCGTTCACAAGGAAATCAAGCTCGCTGTCATTGAAACCTTTGGGAACCGGCAAATTGCGCGCGGTGCCGCCTGCCCTGTCCCCCATCAATCCGGTTCCGGGCCAACGACCATCCTCATGAACAGAAATCGTCAGGACATTCTCATTATCCTGAAACGCGACCTCAACCCCATCACCGTGATGCGCATCAAGATCAACATAAAGAATCGGTGAAATGCCGTGATCAAGGAAGGTTAAGATGGCCAACACAGGATCGTTAAAATAGCAAAAGCCACTGGCCTGATCCCGGCGGCCATGATGGGTGCCACCCGCCGGTGAATGAATGGTCCCATGCGGGACCATTGATAACATTTTGGCCGCCATCATACTGCCGCCAGCTGAGGTGGCGGGACGGCTGAAAATCTCTGGAAAGACAGGATTACCATTGCGCCCAATATTGAACCTTTCGCGCACGTCTGGGGTTACCTCGCGATCGCGTTCTGCGGCGATGATGGCGGCGATATACGCCGGACAATGAAAACGCGCCAATTGCGATGCAGTGGCGAGGGGGCTGTCTATATATTGCCCTGCTGGCAACCAATCCAAAGCGCAAATAAGATCAATTGTCGAAGACACACGCGGAATTGATAACGGATGGTTACGGCCATAAATTGAATGCCGGTATATATCACTGCCAATCAATACCGGCCCGCGGGCCAGAGACGACGCCATATCCAAGCCCGCCACCGCCTGTCGCGATATATCGTCTGGCACCACAACAACTCTCCCAACGCCATTCCCCGATAAAACTAACATAGCGGGTGAACTTGCAAAATCATTGCTGGCGGCGCATTTTGCAAGAATAAGCGATGGCATTTAGGCGTGGGGGCGTGATTTTCGTTGCAACGATGATTGAAAAAAACCTGCTCATGGTCTGTTTTAAAACGTTTGTAATACCTCATGGGGCTATGGCGTGCTGTTTTTAAGGCCTATTCTCATCGCCCTTGCACTGCTTGCTATTTGGCAACTGGTGATTTGGATCACAGCTGTGCCAACGTATATTTTACCGGCACCAGTAGGCGTGCTGACAGCGCTTCTTGGCCATCATTTGGAAATCATCCAACATGCTGGCATCACGTTAGCTGAAATCCTGATGGGATTGATGATTGGGGTTGGTTTTGGGGCTGTGACAGCCTTGATTTTGGCCGAAGCGCCGCGCTTTCGCGCTTGGCTGCTGCCTGTTCTTGTCATCAGCCAGGCTGTCCCCGTGTTCGCGTTAGCGCCAATCCTAGTGCTATGGCTTGGCTATGGCATGGCCTCCAAGGTCGCTATGGCAGCGTTGATTATTTTTTTTCCAGTAACAGCAGCATTCTTTGATGGTTTGCGGCGCACCGACCCTTTATGGCTCGACGTCGCCCGCGCCCACGGCCTATCCCCTTTGGCGCAGCTTTGGCGGGTGCGTTTGCCAGCCGCTTTACCAAGCTTGGCCTCAGGTCTGCGCGTTGCCACCTCTGTCGCCCCCATTGGCGCAGTTGTTGGGGAATGGGTTGGCTCCAGTGGCGGTCTCGGGTATCTGATGCTGCATGCCAATGGTCGGATGCAAATTGACCTTATGTTTGCCGCTTTGCTGGTGCTCGCTGTTATTGCTGTTGCGCTGTATTTCTTGGTCGATATTTGCCTTCGTTGGTCGCTTCCTTGGGTTTCGGGCGAGGCTGTTACCAACAAAGGCGTCTGAACGGTCAAATACGGCCATTAGGCATCGGGCACCACGCTTTGGGCGATAGACTCGTCCAAAGCTTCATAATCATGATAACCAATAACCTCATAAATTTCTTTCCGCGGCATCATTTGCGCCAGGAATCCACCCTGTCCCCCATCACTGGCAAGATGCTTGTAAAGACAATCAATCCGCTCCGCCGCCGCCCGCAGCGAAGATACAGGCCAAATCACTAGATCAAAGCCAAGGTCTTGAAATTGCTGCGCCGTCAGATAGGGGGTTCTGCCAAACTCGGTCATATTGGCCAGCATGGGCGCGGAGACGGCTTGGGTGAATTTTGCCATATCATCGGCGTCAATAAGGGCTTCTGGGAAAATCATATCTGCGCCCGCCGCCCGATAAAGCTGCGCCCGGGCAATTGCAGCATCTAAGCCTTCTGAGGCGATGGCGTCAGTGCGGGCAATAATTCTCAAATGCCGCCGCGATTTCACAGCAGCAGCGATTTTGGCGGCCATTGCCTCTGGTTCTACTAAACGCTTGTCAGACAAGTGGCCGCATTTTTTAGGCAGGATCTGGTCTTCCAATTGTACCGCTGCGGCACCGGCATCTTCCAAATCACGGACCAGCCGCATAACATTTAAGGCTTCACCATAACCAGTATCGCCATCGACAATCAGTGGCAAATCGGTCGCCCTGGTAATCGAGCGGACAAAGACCAAAACCTCTTCAATGGTCATGACTCCCAGGTCAGGCAGCCCCAAACTTGCCGAAACGGCGCCGCCAGACAAATACAACGCCTCAAAACCTGCGCGTTTTGCCAGCAAGCCCGCGAGCGCATTATGAGCGCCGGGGGTTTGTAAAATCTCTTCACGCTCCCATAAGTGTTGCAAGCGATCGCCCATTGGCGTTGTTGTCCGTCCACTATCAAACCATGTCATTAAAACGCTCCTGCTCCCTACCTTGCGATACCATAACCTTTCAGAATATTTCTCGAATTGCAAAGCCGCGCGCACAGCGATAGTTTGGATCTATAGGCAGGCGTTCGAAGCTGTCGAGAAGATTTAACGTGGAGGGGCCCGATGGCCATCAAAAATATCCTTGTTCATGTTGCCAATGATCCGCGCCATAATGACCGGTTAGAACTCGCGGTAGACTTTTGCCGGCAGGTTAAAGGACATTTGGATGTGGTCTTCACCACCTCTCCCATCACCATGCCAGCCGCCGCCACTGGTCGTGCCGCCTCAACAGCTTTTTTGGCGACGGCGCGAGAAATCGCGATGGCGCGGGTGGACAATCTGCGGGCGGAGGTTGAAGCGCATTTCTCTGGCCTAGATTTATCCTATGATTTTGTGGTCGCACATGGTGATCCGATTAAGGAATTGGCTAACCGTGCCAGCTTCGCTGACCTGATCATCGTCGGTCAATGCCCTGTCGCTTTTGATGATCATGTAACGGTCAAAAAGATGGAAACCTTGGTCAACCACGTGGCCTGCCCACTTTTGGTTCTGCCATTTGAGGGCGATTACCCTGCGGTATCTGCCGACAGCTTTGCCCAGAATGCCATGATCGCTTGGGACCAAGGCATGCCCGCGATGAAAGCTATTCGGGCGGCCCTGCCGTTGCTGCAAAGCGCCCAGAATGTGACAATCGTAACGAATCAGCCCAAAGATGGGGAAGACCTCGGCGGCGTCGGCCTTGGCCGCTACCTGAGCCTGCAGGGGGTGCATGCCGAGATTCAATCACATATTAACCCAGATAATGATGTCGCTGATCAATTGCTATTGACAGCAAAATCAATGGACAGTGACTTGATTGTCATGGGGGCTTTTGGTGGCCTGACATTGATCGAGCATTTGCTTGGGGGGGTGACAGAGCATGTCTTGGAACGCGCCCATCTACCGGTTTTCCTGGCTCATTGACGGCGAAACATCGCAATATTCAGCGGCACTGATGGTCCCAGCCAGATGATATTTTGCGTGTGATCAATCCAGTCATTACCGCTTTGGCTATGAACAAATACCGTCAACCCTTGCCGGTGATGGGCAAGCCAGGGGATAAGGCTGCCAAATAGCGTGGCATCAAAGGCAATCTGGTAGCTATATCGCGGGTGCGGGCCGACAGGCTTTTCGTGAAAACGCCCGATCTCGATGTTAAAGCTTGCGATAATCTTTCCCCGCAGAGCCCAGGCCCGATCACGGCTGTCGGCGTCGAAATAAACATGCGCATGATAGGCTTTTGGCAGCGATACCTCGGACATTTACGTCACCTCTTTGGGGTATGCTTTTTCAGCTTCTTGTCGGGCAGCGGTTTCTAACGCGGACCAATCGGGCGGTGTCTCATGAAGCGCTGCCATCATGTGGCTTTCGCGGCCTTTAATCATCAAACTAATGGCATGGTTATAAGGTGCGGGTACGCCCAAGGCTTCAGCCTCGCGAACAATCGCCCCATTAATGGCATCAATTTCCGTCTGCCGACCACTCTCCATATGTTGCTGCATCGACGGCTGGGTGTATTTCAGCCGTGAATAGTCTTTCAGATAAGACATCGGGTCTGGATTAGGTGCCAAGGTGATCCCTTTGGCAACGGCAACAGCAATGGCTTCTTGCAAAATCTTACTTTGCATCAAATCGGTTTCTGGTAATCGGGCCATCTGTCCCATCCGCAACCCTGTGACCGCACAAATCGGGTTAAGGGCGCAATTATGGATCAACTTGCCCCATAGAACGCCCAGAATATTGTCTGTTACATGGGGATTTAAGCGCCCACCGCTAAGGGCGGCGGCGATCATATCGACGCGCTGACTGCGGCGACCGTCAAGTTCACCAATCCACGTTTTAGCCTCTAGGCTGTGGGAGCTGTGGCGCAAGCTTCCAAGCCCTGTCAGCGCCGCACTGTGATAGCTGACTCCTGCCAATACGCGCTCTTGGCCAAGAACCTCACTGAGAATTTCCACATTACCAATGCCATTTTGCAACGTAATGGCGCAGCCATCTGGGGCCAAAACCTGCGCGGCAGTTTCAGCTGCTGCCCGGGTGGCATTGATATCCGTTTGCACGAAAACAACATCAGCTTGTGGCAATCCGGCAATCGTGCTGGCGGCGGGAATGGCAATGGTTCGCGCGCCGGTTAATCCGCTGACCGCCAAACCTTTGGCATTAATTTGGGCAACATGGTCGGCACGAATATCGATCAGGGTCACATCCGCCCCGCCCTCTGCCATCATGCCGCCGTATAGCCCACCCATGGCACCTGCGCCGATGATAAAAATACGCATTTAAAGCCCATTCAAAAATGATTGTTAATTTTTGCTGATTGCCGCCTGGCGATGTTGCAGACCTTGTCTTTTTAGAACCACTGCACTCAACGGGGCAAGCCGAAAGCCTTTTGCCTCAATTTCCGGCAACCATGCCTCCAGCACGTCAAGGGTGCTATCGCGGGGATGGGCAATGGCGATTGCGCTACCCCGCGCTTGGGCCCGCTCCATGGTTTGCCGCAAACGCTTTTGAACTTCTTCAACACTATCGGTATTGTCCAAGAAAACGTCTCGAATAGCGGCTGTTACGCCAGTTGCGCGGGCGGTCTCAAAGCCAATAGATAGCGCACTGGTTCGCGAATCAAGAAACAGCAAACCGCGCTCCTGGGCCACCGTCATAATAGCTGCCATGGCGTCTTGACTGGCGGTGAAACGGCTGCCCATGTGGTTGTTAAAACCAACATATCCCTCGAATTGCGAGAGGTTCCATAACAGTCGTCGGTGAACCTCCGCCGTCCCCAGGCGTTCATCCAGAACATTTGGCCCCGGGTCGCTGTTATACCCGATCGGCTGCATGGGAATATGCACCAGTAACTCATGACCCGCCGCGCGCGCCGCAGCGGCCTGTTCTGCAACCTTTTCCGCATAAGGTAAAAACGCCATCGTTAACGGTGCCGGCAAAGAAATCGCGCGGCGGCTTCGGCGGCGGGCAACCCCCATATCGTCAATGACAATGGCAATTAAGGGCCGGTTATTTTCATCTGAAGGGATTTTTATTGCATGGTTAAGCCACGCCTCATGGGTTGGGTTTTCCGCTGCTGCTTGAGGGATTGGCCGCGGATTAACGGCAGGCGACACGGCAATTTCAGCAGGTTTTAGGACCGGTGCCACCGGCGATATTGCCTCCTCAGGGGAGGATGCGGGCTGTCGGCTGATTTTTGGAATAGTTTTTGACAGATTAGGTCGAACAATTGCTTTTCCCAGCGGGGTATCTCGGCGTTCAACCTGACTGTCGAGATGAGCTTGTTTTGGCGGTTCAGGACTGCTGCTGGCCCAAATACCCAACCCAAGCCCGGTCATAAAAAGGACCACTGCAACCCCCAAGAGGCCCAACACGAACAGCAGCTTTTGGCCGGTGCGAAACGGCAATGAAGGGGCCGCCTCAGGCACCGCTCGTCTACCGGATCCCGGCGCGCTGCGGTGTTGCTGATTTTTGCTACGCTGGCGCATTACTGTTTCTGACCTTCCGCCCCATGGGATCATTTGATATAACACATTTAACCGGTGTCCGGTATGCAATGACGTCTCGGAGGGCAAGCGCCTGAAATGTTTGTGATCATAGATAATTATGACAGCTTTACCTACAACCTGTTGCATTTTATGGGTGGCTTGGGGGCCAAGACGGCGGTCTATCGGAATGATAAGATTTCTGTGGCTGAGGTGCTGGCAATGCAACCT
>JBELLC010000209.1:0-2683 GCA_042088965.1 Nisaea sp.
ATGGATCTTTATAGCTGGGTAAAAGCGCTTCATCTGATCAGTATTATCGCTTGGATGGCGGGGCTGCTGTATTTGCCGCGTTTGTTTGTCTACCACGCAACCGCAAAAATCGGTTCTGAACTGTCTGAAACACTGAAGATCATGGAATATCGTTTGCTGAAGTTCATCATGACGCCGGCGATGATCCTGAGCTTTATTTTAGGCATTTGGCTGGTGCTATTGGTACCTGAATACCTTCAAGAGGGCTGGATGCATGCAAAATTCGCAGCTGTGTTCTTGCTTGCAGGCACTCATGGGGCAATGTCGGCACAGCGGCGCGCGTTCGCTGAAGATCGAAATCACAAGACATCGAAATTTTTTCGCATCTTTAACGAAGTGCCAACGGTACTGATGATTGCCATTGTTATTTTGGTGATCGTGAAACCGCTGTAAATTTGTCTCAGTGCGGAAAATTTAATGGGTGCCGCAGAATAGCTGTTTGACAAGCTGAGACCGAGCCGGTATTTGAAGGGATATCAGCATACATTTGTTGCGCGAGATCTTCAGGAAGCATCTTTTTTGGCCGGTTACGATGTAATTGTGCCCGGATATTTCTGAAGGATCCAAATCCCCTGCTCACCGCCGATTGCAAATCCTATGAATCTTCAGGAACTAAAATCTAAGTCGCCAGCCGACCTTCTGTCTTATGCTGAAGAGTTGGAGATCGAAAACGCAAGTACACTTCGCAAGCAAGACATGATGTTTGCGATTTTAAAACAACTTGCGGAAAACGATGTACCAATTTATGGGATCGGTGTTTTGGAAACACTGTCAGATGGATTTGGCTTTCTCCGATCTCCCGAGTCGAATTATTTGCCAGGCCCCGATGATATTTATGTCTCCCCTAGTCAAATACGCCGCTTTAGTTTGCGCACAGGGGATACGGTTGAGGGCGAAATCCGCTCGCCCAAAGACGGCGAACGTTATTTTGCATTGTTAAAAGTAAACCTCATTAATTTTGAGGCACCTGAAGCCGTTCGGCATCGGATTAATTTTGATAACTTAACGCCGCTTTACCCGGAAGACCGCCTGCATTTAGAGATTGAAAACAATCCGAAAACCAAAGAATTAACGACCAGGGTTATTGATCTCATCTCACCGCTTGGTAAAGGGCAACGGGGCTTAATCGTTGCGCCGCCGCGGACCGGTAAAACTGTGATGCTGCAAAACATTGCTCATGCGATTGCAGAAAATCACCCAGAAATTTATTTATTGGTTTTACTGATTGATGAACGCCCGGAAGAGGTCACTGATATGGACCGCTCTGTGAAAGGCGAGGTCATCAGTTCAACCTTTGACGAGCCTGCGACGCGGCATGTGCAAGTCACTGAGATGGTGATCGAAAAGGCCAAACGGCTGGTTGAACACAAACGTGATGTGGTAATCCTGCTAGATTCCATCACCCGCCTGGCGCGGGCCTACAACACGGTTGTGCCATCATCTGGGAAAGTGTTGACAGGTGGGGTTGATGCTAATGCGCTGCAACGCCCAAAACGCTTTTTTGGTGCAGCTCGGAATATTGAAGAAGGTGGTTCTCTCACCATTATCGCGACCGCATTGATTGACACCGGATCGCGGATGGATGAGGTGATTTTTGAAGAGTTCAAAGGCACTGGCAACTCGGAAATTATCTTGGACCGTAAGCTCGCGGACAAACGATCCTTCCCCGCGATTGATATCACCCGCTCCGGCACCCGTAAGGAAGAATTGCTGGTTGATAAGGGGACGCTCGCGAAAATGTGGGTCCTGCGCCGTGTCTTGACACAGATGGGCACTGTGGACGCCATGGAATTCCTACTCGATAAGCTCAAGGTCTCGAAGAACAATAATGACTTCTTTGACGCGATGAATTCATAAGCAGAAGACGGCGGCGTGTTGGCATGACAGCACCGCATCTCATTCTTAAGTTCGCCATTTTAATCGGTATCGCTCTGATGCTGGTGGTCGGCCTCTATGCCCGCCATTCAATGGTCCCAAGCTTTATCTTTATTGCCGCTATAATGATTGGTCATGTGCGGTGGCAGCGGGGGTTTTGGCCGCTACCAAGCCCGTTAATCATGGCAGCGATTGGGGTACTCACCGTCACAACGGTCATGCAAACGCTGCTGGGGGGCACCTGCAATCGTTGCGCCGCGCTCAGCTGGCAGATGGTGCCGTTCATTTGGCTCATCGGTTTTGCAGCAGCGGCAGCGCCGTTGTCCATTCTGGCAGACCCTAAAAACCGTTCGCATGTTTTTGCCTGGGTGCTGGCTATTGCGGCCATCACAGCCTGTTTACTTGTCGTCGAACTCTTATTTGATGCGCCGATATATCGGTGGGCTGCCGGCCGCATGCCTGCGGATATCGTTGGTCCGGCCCGGTATAATCGGACGGCGGCGCTTTTAAGCCTTATTATTTGGCCATGTGCTGGCTGGTATTTGGCAACAACGCAGACGCGATCACGTGAGTGGCGGTGTCGCGTCTGGCAGCGAGGCTGGCCTCATGTGATCTGCGGTTTTGCCGTCATTCTCACAGTGAACGCGCTAAGTGATTCCGAAACGTCAACCATCGGCCTTATCTTAGCAGCGGTTTTTATCACGCTGTTTCAGAGAATGATTGGGCTCGGCTTATTGGCGGTGATGGTGACGGCGGTGGCCTTGCTTGT
>JBELLC010000058.1:0-17138 GCA_042088965.1 Nisaea sp.
CATTGGTGCCCCTTTTATGTGACACGATGGGCTTGTCGGTTGCAGCGGGGTCTCCGCTGCGGGATGCGCTTGATCATAAAGACGCGGCATTGGTCGCCGAATTGGCAGGCCCTGCCAGCGCAACCCTAACCGACCTAATGCTTGCTACAGGCACAGCGAGCCCGAGCTTAGAAAAGATATCAGTCCTTGATTTGCCTGCGCCAGCGGGCGACATGATTGCCAATTTGGCAGCTGTGATTGCTGGCGTACGGGCTGCGAAACCTGATTTGGCATTGACCATCGATCCCGTTGAAAATCGGGGCTTTGAGTATTACAGTGGGATTGGATTTAGCCTTTTCAGGGCCGGGGTTCGGGGTGAGTTGGGCCGGGGTGGCCGCTATATGGCAAACGCCGCAAAGCCGGAACCGTCGATGGGGTTCACGCTGTATATGGAAACGTTGCTGCGCGCATTGCCAATACCGACAGCACAGCGGCGGCTGTTAATTTCTTCAGATCTAAGCTATGACGCGGCTGTTAAATGGCGTAAGGCTGGGTGGTCAACGGTCAGTTGTCTAGAAGACGTTGGCAATCTACCGGCGGAAGCACAGCGTCTTGGCTGCAGCCATGTTCTGAGCGACGGGGTGGCCGTTGACGTGAGTTTGTCGGCACCTGATGATTTTTGAGATATCTTAAGAGCGGAACTGTCAGATGAGTAATGTTGCTGTCGTTGGTGCCCAGTGGGGCGACGAAGGTAAGGGAAAGATTGTCGATTGGTTGGCCGCCCGTGCAGATGTTGTGGTGCGCTTTCAAGGCGGTCATAACGCTGGTCATACGCTGGTTGTGGGTGATGAGACCTATAAATTGAGCCTGCTACCATCGGGTGTTGTGCGCGGGCAATTATCGATTATCGGCAATGGTGTGGTTGTTGACCCATGGGCGCTTTTGGCAGAGATTTCGCAATTACAATCGCAAGGGGTGGCGGTGACACCAGAGCAATTGCTATTGTCGGATAGTGCGGTTTTAATTTTGCCATTGCACCAACGCCTCGATGGTATTCGAGAAGGCCAACGCGGCGACCGTAAGCTTGGCACAACCCGGCGTGGGATTGGCCCCGCCTATGAGGATAAGGCAGGCCGGCGGGCCATTCGCGTCTGTGATCTGACCGATCGTGATGTTTTGCGGCAGAAAATCGATGATCTGCTGGCCCATCACAATGCCTATCTGCGCGGCGTGGGGGAAAGCGAGGAATCAAGTCATGAATTACTTGCTAAACTTGAACAAGTCGCGCCATTGATTCTGCCTTTTGCGGGCCGATCCTGGGCGCGCTTGGATGATCTCAGGCGGCGTGGCCGACGGATTTTATTCGAAGGTGCACAAGCGGCGATGCTGGATATTGATCATGGCACCTATCCTTATGTGACGTCATCAAATACCGTCGCCGGGCAAGCAGCGACAGGCTCTGGTGTTGGTCCGACCGCTATTGGCTATGTTTTGGGGATTGCAAAGGCATATACAACGCGCGTCGGCACTGGGCCGTTTCCAACCGAATTAGACGATGAAATCGGCACGCTCCTGGGGGAGCGCGGCCATGAGTTTGGCACAGTTACCGGCCGGAAGCGTCGCTGTGGTTGGTTCGACGCGGTAATGGTTCGCCAAGCGATCCGGGTTGGTGGGGTGTCTGGAATCGCCCTTACCAAGTTAGATGTGCTTGATGGTCTGGATGAAATTAAGGTCTGCGTTGGCTATTCATTGAATGGTGAGAAGCTTGATTACTTGCCAGCAAACCCAGCGGCGCAAGCGGCTGTGCAACCTGTTTATGAGACAGTTGATGGTTGGTCTGAAAGTACCCGTGGCGCGCGCTCCTGGGCACAATTGCCTGCAAATGCCATTAAATATATTCGCCGTATCGAAGAACTCATCGCCGCCCCGGTAGGAATGGTTTCCACCAGTCCAGAGCGTGAGGATACAATTTTGGTTCAGGATCCCTTTGCGGATTAAAACGAACGTGCTAAAAACACCGCCAGGTCTGCTTTTTTCGGGCGATTTGCTCGTAAAGCGTGTTTAAGGTTGTGAAATTCTTTTCTGTTTTGTGCAGGGCCATATATGAGCGACAAAGCCCGCCTTGTTATCGCTAATGCGTATGAAGTTCTGACAGACACGTTGGTGCCTGAGTTCAGTACCCCTGATGTGCCAGCTTATTCTGTACGCGAACTTAACAGTGATAAGGCAACGATGTTTGGCCTTTTGTGTGATTCGCGTCTAACGGCTCGCCTCGATTATTTCAATGACGCTTGTAATATTTCCTCACCTGGGTTTATGCGTGCTGTTCAGTCGGCTGTTGTTCTCTGGCCAGACACCAATGTAGAGCATTTGTTTTTGATTTATCAGGCACCGGAGGGCGGATCTGTTGCCAATGTCCTGCGTGAAGCTGATTCTGGCCTGCCCGAAGATAAGGTTATTCAGGGTTTCATTGTCCCTGCGGTCCAAGCGCTTGATATTTTAAATTCCTATAAGCGGACTCACCGCGGCATTCGGTTTGACAATTTATATTTCATCGATAGCACACAAACGACCATTATCATTGGCGATGGGGCATCTGCTCCTGCGGCGTACCATCAGCCCGCGCAATTTGAGACAGTCGCCGTTGCTGCAACGGATGAAGCGGCCCGCGGTGAGGGTACACAAGCGGATGACATTTATGCTCTGGGTGTGTCGATTTTAAGTTTGCTGCTTGGTAAGATGCCGTTGGAAGGCCACGACGTGGCGTCTGTCATCAACGAAAAAATCATTAAAAGCAGTTTTGGCGCGCTGGCAACGAGAACCCGCTTTCAGTTTAATATTACAGAGCTGTTGCGCGGTATGTTGCATGATGATCCGCAGTATCGATGGTCCTTACGCGATATTGATGCCTGGCTTAATGGACGCCAGACGGCGCCAAAGCAGTTGGCCCAAGTAAAGCGGGCTCCGGTTGCCTTTCAAATTGGTAACAGAACCGCTGATAATGCCCGTAGTCTGGCGTATTTGCTCGGCAATGACTGGTCAGCAGCGGCGCCGATCATCCGTTCAGCATCTTTTTCGAAATGGCTAAATGAGAGCCTAAGCGATCCGGAAGTCACAGGTCAGATCCGGGCGATTGTTGGCCCCAACCAATTTGTTCAGGACCTCCGCAAAGGTCCCGACGATGTATTGATTACCAATATGTGCATTGCCTTGGATCCCTCTGGGCCGGTTCGTCACCGGGGCATGGCTTTGCAATTATCTGGAATTGGAACAGCCTTAGCAGCCCATTCCAATGACGTGGCAAAATCAAACGCGCTGGGATCCGTCATTAAGTTGCGGTTTGCCAAGAACTGGGTTGCTTTGCAAACACGCTCACAATCAGATTATTTTCCCCTTCTGAGTATATTTGAAGGTTTGCCGGCTTTCGCTGAAAGTAATGCCTGGGGCGAGGGGGTGGAACGATGCTTGTATAAGCTAAACTTAAACACCCCGTGTTTAAGCCCGTTATTGGCAAACTCGATGGCGTATAATGCGGAAGGGATATTGCGCGGGCTTGATGCGGCGGCGGTTTCTGTGGATCAGGCATTACTGCCGTTTGACCGGCATATTGCAGCATTTTTGCTGGCGCGTGAACTGCCCCTTGATCAAGAAGAATTTGATGCGCTGAATGCTGACGAGGTGCCGCCAATTGTAGAATTACTGACTGTAGTTTCTATGCTAACGCGCTTGCAGGTGACACTGAAGCTTCCGCCTGTCCCGCATCTATGCGGCTGGGTTGTGTCGTTGGCGAAGGTTGTTTTTGATCAGTATCACAACCTGAATACCCGGGAGATGTTGACCAAGAAGGCGTTGGCAATTGCGAAAAAAGGTGAGCTGTCGGACGTTTTAGACTTGCTGAACGATGGCTCTGCTTTGCAAAAAGACCGTTTGGAATTCTCCCGCGCGGTAAAGACCTATGCGCAACAAACGCGGCAAGTAAATGCGATTGAGCAAGTTCTTGAAAACCGAAGCATGATCCCCTATCAAATTGGTGATCAGGTCGCGGCGATTATTGCCGGTATTATTGGTGCTGTCGGTAGTTCTGTCATATTGATTCTTTGGCTTGTTGGTAAGGTATAAGAGGCACCATGCTTAAAAAACTCATGACCCCGGCGAACCGCGTTCTCATTATTTTGCTGGTGCTATCGCTTCTGATGACCTTTGTGCCTGTGGCGTTTTTGATCTTCTTTGGCATGGCCCCAACGCTGATCACAAGCATCATCGACAATCGACGTGAGCGTTACCGGACGATTTGCATTGGCAGCCTGAATCTTGTGGGGGTTCTGCCCGCTGCCCTTAATGTCCTTCAGCAGGATCATAGTTTTGAACGCGCCTTATGGGTCCTCGCCGATGCCACCACCTGGTTTTATATTTTGACAGCAACCGTTATCGGTATTGGTATCGCCTTTGTTGGCCCCGCTATTGTGGCGACGTTTTATGTCGCTCGCCTGGAAAAAAGAAATAATCAGCTTAAACGCCAACAAAAAAAGCTTGTTGATGAATGGGGTGAGGACGTTACCAGCAAGCTTAACTAGTCGGTTTCTTGCAGGGTCAGGTTTTTACCCTTCACAGCATTTTTGATAGCTTTTTGAATTTTCTCAAAAGCCCGCACTTCGATCTGACGAATCCGCTCTCGGCTGACGTTATATACCTTGCTGAGATCCTCCAGTGTGGCAGGATCATCGGTCAAGCGACGCTCGGTTAGAATGTGTCGCTCGCGTTGGTTTAATGATGTCATCGCCTCTTTCAGCAAATCATGCCGGATTGATAGCTCCTCTGAAGCGCCCAGCGTGGTTTCTTGGTTCTCCCGATCATCAACAAGCCAATCCTGCCATTCGCCATCACCGTCAGCCCGCAAAGGCGCATTGAGGGAATTATCTGGAGCGGCCATTCGGCGGTTCATGGAAATGACATCGGCTTCGGGCACGTCTAATCGCTCTGCAATTGCGGTGACCCGCTCAGGCGATAAATCGCCATCCTCAATCGCCTGCATCTGGCCTTTCAGTTTACGCAGGTTGAAAAACAGCTTTTTCTGGGCTGCTGTGGTCCCAATTTTGACCAGCGACCATGAGTGCAGGATATATTCCTGAATGGCCGCCCGGATCCACCACATGGCGTAGGTTGCCAGGCGAAAGCCACGCTCCGGATCAAAGCGTTTAACGGCTTGCATCATCCCCACATTGCCCTCTGAAACCAATTCAGCAAGCGGCAAGCCATAGCCACGGTAGCCGGTTGCAATTTTCGCCACCAACCGCAGGTGACTGGTGACCAGCCGATGGGCTGCTTCAACATCGCCTTGCTCGCGCCAAGACTTTGCCAGCATGTATTCCTCATCGTAGGTCAGCATGGGGAATTGGCGAATCTGGTTCAGATAGCGCGAAAGATTACCTTCCGGGCTGAAAACCGGTAATTGCGATGTTCCGGCCATTGCTTCATTTCTCCATTCAGCCGCATGGTTTTGCAGCAGTCAAACACTCACCGTTCATACGTAGGGAGCCTTTAAGATTATTAAAGATGCAATATTGGACAGAATTGTGTCAATTAAAGGGCGTTCACCTCTGCGTGAGGACAGACAACAAGGTCTGGAAATCGTCAGGCGCGGGGCTTTCAAAGACCAATTTCTTGCCACTGATCGGGTGCGTAAAGCCGAGGCTTCCCGCATGAAGTGCTTGCCGGGAAAAGTTTATGGCAAATCGTTCAGCATCCGGGCAGAGACTTGCCAAGCGTTGCCGTCGGTGGCGGCTGGCCTTGCCATACAGCGGGTCGCCAATTAATGGAAAGCCGAGATATGACATATGAACGCGAATTTGGTGTGTCCGGCCTGTTTCAAGGCGGCAGGCAACAAGCGCTGCGCCCAGCCCCATGGTTTGTAAGCAGTCATAATGTGTCACCGCTGATTTGCCGCCACGTGTGACCACTGCCATGCGGGTGCGCTGGCGCGGGTCGCGGCCGATATTGCCGACGATCTCGCCTGATTTTGGACTGGGTACGCCCCAAACCAAAGCCTGGTAAAGACGGTCAATTGAATGGTCATGGAACTGTGCGCTGAGACCATGGTGTGCACGATCTGTCTTTGCCACCACCAACAGTCCACTGGTGTTCTTGTCTAAGCGGTGCACAATGCCAGGGCGGCGCACACCGCCAACACCGGATAATTGATCACCATAACGGAATAGCAAGGCGTTAACCAATGTACCTGAAAGGGTCCCTGGCGCCGGATGCGTTGCCATGCCTGCGGCTTTGTTGACGACCACCAGATCAGCATCATCGTAGATAATGGACAGCGGTAAATCCTGTGCCTCGGTGGTCGAGGCTTCAGCAGGCGGTAAGGTCACAAAATAGACCTGCCGTGGTTTGACTAGCGCTGCTGGGTCAGTTAACGTCGCCGCTTCAAGGCGGACATGTCCGCCCGTGATCAAGGCTTTCAGGCGGCTGCGTGATAAAGCTTGCGGGTTTGCCTGGACAGACGGGTGGCTCGCAAGCCAACGATCAAGGCGGCGGTTTTTACCTGGGGCGTCATGGTCATCGACGGCAAGGCGTAAAATTTCAGCATCGGTTTCAGACATGACAGACAACTTAAACGAAGCGGACGCTGAGCCAAAACGGCAATTTCCCATGAACCATAAATTATTGTTAAGCCTGGTTATCGGCATGGGGGTGATGATTGTTGTTGGCGTGGTCGCCCTTGGCGTTGCGATGACACAACGCGGCGCATCAAAAACCGCTCAGGTGCCAGCGGCGGTCTCGGGTCCGGTCACCCAGACTGTGCCTCCATTAGCCGCCCCGGCGTCAATCAATTTTGGGGAACATATTATTTCACTGCCGTCGGGATTCACCCTGAAAGAGTTCAACAGCGATGGCCATCGCCTGCTGATGCGACTTTCCAGCGATACCGGTGATACGGCGATTTGGCTGGTTGATTTGGCCAGTGGTCAAGTTGTGGGCCGTTATCAGATTCAAGCAGCAGATTAATCACACGCTTTTAAGCCAAATAAAAATATCCATATTTTAGTCCAAAAGCCAATCAAGGGACGCCTGAAATGAGTGACCAGTTTGTGAATTTTGCAAGTGATAATGCCAGCGGTGCGGCACCAGAAGTCTTGGAAGCTGTTCTCGCTGCGAATGACGGTCGCACAATGCCCTATGGTCATGACGCCCATACGGAGGCCGCGTGCGCGCGGCTATCGGAGGTGTTTGAGTGCGATCTGACAGCCTTTCCGGTTGCCACAGGGACCGCTGCGAACGCCCTTGCCTTAGCAAGTGTTGTTCCCTCCCATGGCAGTGTTCTGTGTCACCAGTATGCGCATATCGAAGAGTCAGAATGTGGTGCCCCAGAGTTTTTTACAGGTGGCGCGAAGCTGGCGCTTTTGCACGGGGATAACGGTCGGATTGATGCTGTCACCTTACAGGCCGCGTTATCAGGCAACCGAGGTAGCGTGCACAATGTGAAGCCTGCCGCCGTCAGCATTACCCAATTAACCGAAGCGGGGACGACGTATTCAGTTGATCAAATCAAAGCGATTTGTGATGTCGCCCATGACCATGGGCTGGTTGTTCACATGGATGGCGCCCGATTTGCCAATGCGATTGTGTCCTTGGGGGTGACGCCGGCGGAAATGACCTGGAAAGCAGGTGTTGACATTGTGTCGTTCGGGGCGACAAAAAATGGTGCTCTTTCAGCGGAAGCTGTTGTTTTCTTTGATAAAAAACATGCTGAGAGTTTTGAGTTTAAACGTAAACGTAGCGGCCATCTATTTTCAAAAATGCGGCTCTTATCGGCGCAGCTTAACGGTTATTTGGAAAATGATAACTGGTTGCGGTATGCCCGTGCTGCAAATGCAGCAGCGGCGCGTATTGCTGATGGTCTGGCCAATTTGCCAGGGGTCACACTCAGACATCACGTCGATGGCAATCAGTTGTTTTTACTGCTATCGCCGGGCGTGCTGCACGCTTTGATAGATGATGGCTTTCAGTTCTATCAAAACCCGGCCGACGCTGATGGCAGGATCCCGGCGCGGGTGGTTACGCCGTTCACCACGACTGTCGGGGAAACAGATCGGTTTTTAGCAGCTGTTCGGCGCGGCGGCAGTCTCGGTTAACGGTCTGTTGTGCGGTCTGTTGTGCGGTCAGCGGCGATAAGGGAGAGAATTTCAAAGGCCATCTGCGCGCCAACCTGCGCGGTATTGCTGTTGGCATCATATTCGGGGGCAACTTCGACCACATCGCCGCCAACGATATCGCCCGCACCGACCAGGCCACGCAGTAAGGCTTGCACTTCCCGAGGGCTCAGGCCGCCCACCTCTGGTGTCCCTGTCCCGGGTGTGAACGCGGGGTCGATACCATCAACGTCAATGCTAATATAATACGCGCCACCAGCGAGCACGCGCCGCGCTGTCTCGATGACTTTTTTGACGCCCATAGCTGCAAATTCTTCGGCATGAATGACTGTCATGCCAGAATCATAGGAAAACTCCCACAAATACTCGGCGCTGCCCCGGATACCGATTTGGACGGTGCGTTCGGGATCCAGAACCCCCTCAAGAACGGCATGACGAAAAGGCCCGCCGTGGTGAAATTTAATATCTTCGACTTCCCCCGAGGTGTCGCAATGGGCATCAATATGGATCATGCCGACAGGCCTGCCATCGCCCAAGGCCTTTAATATCGGATAGGAAACGGAATGGTCACCGCCAATGGCAATGGGCAAAACCCCCGCTGCTTTGATATCACGGAAATACCTCTCAATATCCGCGATGCTGGCATTTAAATCAAAGCGAGAGTTCAGCGGCACGTCGCCCACATCGGCGCATTTCAGCACCGATTGAGGGACCACATCTAGGGCATGATTATAGGGGCCAATGCGTTCCATCGTGCGGATAGCGCGCGGGCCAAAGCGGGCGCCACTGCGGTTGGTCACGCCCAGATCCATCGGCACGCCGATCATCGCCACGTCAAGCCCGTCTAAGGTATCGGCTAGGGGTAAATCGAGAAAAGTTGGGATTCCACTATAGGGGAATGTCCGGCGACCATCATCGCGCCATTGTTCTGCTGCGACACGGGCAAACTTTGGATCATGAATATCATTGCCGCGGGTGCCTTGATACCGTTTGCGTAGGCGTGCGAGGTTGTCTTGGTCCATCGAACTGTCACCTTACCAAGGGGCAAAAAGGCACATGTATCCTATGAAATTTGATGCAGCAACGGCTTTCTTATGACGGCGCGGCAGGTTATGTGTTGATTGTTAAGCGGCGAAGATGGCATCAAGACACGGCGTATTAAAACCCTCATGGAATAGTTTGATGAATGACATGCACCTGCCCTTGGGTCTCGACCATTTACGGCCTTTAATTTCAGGTGTAGGTGCGGTTGAGCCGGCGTGGATTGACCACCACAACCACATGAATGTTGGCTATTATGGTGTGGCGATTGATCGCTGTTTGCACGGCTTTACCGATGTGGTCGACATGGGTGAAAACTATCGCGACACCACAAATTGCGGCTTTTTCGTGCTGGAAAGTCATCAAACCTTCAAAAGCGAAATGCGCTTGGGGGATGATTTTGTGATTGCCTGCCAGTTACTCGATTGCAGTCACAAGCTGATGCATATTATGGCGGCGATGTACCGCGTCGGCGATGAAACCCTGGCGGCAACAGCAGAATATCTGTGGGGGCATGTTGATCGAGGCAGCCGCCGGGTGGTGCCCTTCCCGGAGGATCGGTTGCAGGCGCTGGCGGCGTTACAGGACCGTCATAAGACCTTCACACCGCCAGTATCGCCAGGATTGTCGATTGGTATCCGGCGCTAGCGGCTTGCCTTATTGGTCCCCACGGGCAGCGACCAGAAACGACCGCTCATAGGTCATGAAGACGCTGCCATCGGCTTTCCGGCCCGTGGTTCTGACGGTCACGATACCTTGGGTGGGGCGGGATTTTGACATCCTTTTGTCCAAGACTTCGCTCTCCGCATAGATCGTGTCGCCGACAAAAACCGGCGCTGGTAGCTTGATATCTTTCCAGCCCAGATTGGCAATCGCCATTTGGCTGGTATCAGACACCGTCATGCCGGCGACGATGGAGAGGGTGAGGCAGGAATTGACCAGAGGTTTGCCAAATTCTGTTTCAGCGGCATAGGCATGGTCGAAATGGGCGGGATGGGTGTTCATCGTTAACAGGGTGAACCAGGTGTTATCGGCTTCGTTGATGGTGCGCCCGGGACGGTGCTCATAAATGTCACCAATTTCAAAATCCTCAAACGCCCGGCCAATGGTTTCCCGCAGGCGGCGGGTGTTGGGGGCATCATCGGGATGCGCGGGAACAGGGGTCGCAGAATATACCATTAACTTAATCCTCTCCGGCCATTTTCAGTGCCGCAACATCGGGACGGGTCAAACGGAGCACTTCACTGATGCTGCTGCGTTGATCGATATTTACCAGCGCATCAACCAAGGCATCGCGGCGTGCTTTGCTGAGATAGGGGGCGGTTAAACCGTCAAATTTGGCGGTTAACTCATCCTGGCTGAGGAAATTATCGGGCTCACCCTTGGGGATCACCACCATCGCCTCATGCACGCCAGAAGAAGTGGTTACCCGTGCAATACCAGCCATATTAGCGGGATATTCAGCTTCGGCTTTGGGATCTTGGATGCAGTTAACTTTGGCTGTCAGCGCTAAGGTAACAGGATCGGCCAATTGGCTGTCGTAATCATCCCAGCCAAGGTTACCCGTGCGCAAGATAACAGCCGCGAGGAATGGCATCGAGAATTGCCCGTCAACAATGGTTACGGGCGCATGCTTTTGCGCAATGGGGTGGCCAATAATATTCAAGCCTGTTTGCGGCAGGCCAATTTCTACATGCTGAATATCGCCTTCGCTCAGCTCATGTTTGGCTTTCAACTGTTGCAAGGCGTCCATGGCGGCATGACTATACCGGCATGATGGATAGGGCTTCACCGCCAATCCCATGGTTTGCCAAACAGTGCCCAGGCCCGCGATGGCTAAGTTGGCATCTGGGTTTGGTGCATAGGCGGCAAGAAAGCTCCACTGGCCATCAAATGCTTCTGCTGGGCCTTGATAGTCTTCAGCGCCAAGGGTTGCAGCCATAAGGCCGTTATAGGCCGCGTGACCAACTTGGCTGCGCTTGGTCCAGGCCCCTTCCTGAAGAAATTTCATCGACCCAGAACTTTGCGACAAGGCAATCCCAAAGGCGCTGCGCATTTGCGCAACATCAAGCCCGAGAAGACGGCCCGCAGCAACCGCTGCCCCAAAGGCACCACAGGTCGCCGTTGGATGATAGCCGCGGCTGTAATGCTCACTTGGCACCAGGGCCAGTGACAGGCGAATTTGTACCTCATAACCGGCAATAATGGCCGCTAAGGTTGCGGCGCCATCAGCGCCTGTCATTTCTGCCGCGGCCAAGGCTGCCGGGACGATCGGCGCGCTTGAATGCAAAGAACCCGCAGCATGGGTGTCGTCAAAATCCAAACTATGGGCACAGGCACCATTGATCAGGGCAGCGATGGCCGCTGGATATGTCTTGTCGTCGCCGATGACATGTGTTGCGCCATGGGTCATTTCCATCCGCTCCAGCGCCGCCAGCATCGCATGGGTCGATGCCGTGTCATGGCGCGCCCGGATCGCGATACCCACCGTATCCAGCAGTAAATCTTTGGCCCGCGCGCGGACAGTTGTTGGAATATCGTCGGCTTTTAAATTAACGGCAAATTCTGCCAATTGACCGGTGATCGATACCACAGCAGCCTCCCTATCTCGTGTGTTTATGACGAATAGCCTAGGCCGCAGTCCCGCATCCGTCAATTGCTGCTGATGGCTTTTGGCAGATCTCCTCAGAGGCGTCTCGCCAGGCGGAAGATGGGGGCAGACAGAGTGACCACAAACACAACCCGCAATAAATGGAAGGCGGTAATCAGCGGCACACCAAGATTCAGGACGTCGGCGGTAATCGCCATTTCGGCCACGCCGCCCGGTGCAGTTGCCAAGACCAGGGAGGTCATTGGAATGCCACTGAACGGCGCTAAAACCAGGGCCAGGATGATTGACCCACCAATCAACACCAGCATTGAGGCGAGCACTGGCGGCAAAAATCGCCGCAAGGCAACAACGGTATCGCGGCGATAGCGAAGCCCGAGACTGGACGCGATCAGCACTTGTGCGGCGCTCATCATCCATCCCGGCATGGCGGAAAAGTGAACCTCAAGAACCGTTAGACTGGCGGCGACAATCACCGGGCCAATAATCCAGGGATTGGCACTTTTGACACGCGCCATCAACAAAGCAGCCGCTGTTGTCATGACCAGCAAGAGGATCAGGCCAAGGGGTTGGAAACTGACGTCTGGGCGGGAGAATAAATCTGTGCCGGTGAAGTCCAGCAGCATTAGTCCTGGCGGGATTGTGACCACAATGAAGAACAACCGAAGCGATTGCGCCAGGGCGACCGGCGCTGTTTGGCCTTTGAAATGTTCCGCAAGATTGGCCATTTCAGCCACACCACCAGGCATGCAGGAAAAATGTGCTGTTGCCGCATCAGTTTTCGCCATCGTCCGCAGCATACGACCGGCCAGTGTGCCAATGAGAATCCCGCCAATCGCCGCCAGCAGCATCACCCCTAAATTGCCGACCAAGAAAGATGCCACCATTGGGGTGAATTGCAGGCCGATACCGGTTGCCAATAAAATCTGCCCGCCCTGTCGACTACCAGAGGGTGTCGCCAATTCAGCACCGGCCAAGCTCAGTAACCCAATCACAATGATCGGCCCCAAGAACCATGGCAAGGGCACGCCGATGATCTCAAATACCCAGCCAGCAACAACGGCTAAGAGCAGCGTGCCTGCATGTCTTACGATTTCGGTTAACGGCGGCATGAGAAAATAAACGGTCCGGATGGTGAGCAAATCTTGTGATATCATAGAACGTGATAAATGCAGCGAGAAGAAACGATTGTGGGACACGCAAAAACCCAGCTGAAAAAACCAAATGCGTTGATGCCAAATGACGCCGCGTTGCATCAGCGCTTTCTGGCGCTGGTGCTTTCAAATCCGATTAACACCGCAATTTTGGAACGTTTACCGCTTCTTGGTGTCGCACAAGCTTGGCTGGTTGCAGGTTGCCTTTATGACGCGGTTTGGAATGCACATGCGGGTTGGCCGGCCGATCACGGCGTCAATGATTATGATATTTTTTATTTTGACCCAAGCGATCTTTCCTATGCAGCGGAAGATCGGGTTATCCAGCGTGGCCGTGTGCTTTTCGCAGATTTAGGCGTAACGGTTGAAATCCGCAATCAGGCGCGGGTGCATCTTTGGTATCCAAACCGCTTTGGCGAGAATTATCCGCCGTCAACGAGCAGCAAGCACGCCATGAGCCGTTTTTTGCTTCGGTGCACCTGTGTCGGTCTGCGTCAAGCCTGGGGCGGTGGTTACGACATACACGCGCCGTTTGGATTGGCGGATTTGTTTTTAGGCCGGCTGCGGCCAAACCTCAGCGTTGGCTCTGACGCCACACGGCAAGGCAAAGCGGCGAGCTATATTGCGCGCTGGCCGTGGCTAGAGTTTCAAGATGACACATCGCCATGTGGCAGGTAAGCGAAAGAGAATAACGGTGGCGCGCCTAAAGGGGTAACGCGTTGAGTGCGGCACGTGCGTTCTGATGGCCTGTATTTAGGCGCAAGGTTTGCTGAAAACATGTGCTGGCATGAACCGTTAGATTCTGCGCGGCATAGGTCCGCCCCAAACGAAACCATGTCTCACCATCACGGGGGTTGAGGTAAACCGCATGCAAAAAGCCAAAACTGGCTTGTCGCAGCCACGCGGCCTGTTCGCAAACCTGTCCAAGCTTGATGTAATAGCTGATTTCATTGGGCTTTAAACAAAGCGCTTTACCGAGGAAGGTAACAGCTTCTCCCAATCGACCATTTTCATGGGCCAGGACGCCACAAATATAAAGTCCCTGTGCATCAAGGGTTTGGCCATCGGTTACCGACCTATAGAGTGACTCAAGACTGCCGATCTCAGATTTTGGTTGCGTCCACTTATTTCGGAGGCTGCCGGTGACGTCCATATTTTTATACCTTATCGACCCGTATCGCGCGTGACGGACTTTGAAAACGACCGCCGCCTTACAAAACCCGCCCGGCGACAGCGTCCAGCTTAGCAAGCAACGCGGGGTCACGCACGGCTTCATTGGTGATTAATGCTGCGTCCAATGCCCGATCCCCCCCTTGCAGATCAATTGCCGGCCGCTTGGCGGCAATTTCTGGGGCGACCAAACGGATCAGATTGCGGGCATTTTCGGCATTGGCAAGCAGGTGTTTGATGACCTGCTCAACAGAGACATCTTCATGATCAGGATGCCAACAATCATAATCTGTTACCATTGCCACGGTCGCGTAAGGGATCTCTGCTTCGCGGGCAAGTTTAGCTTCTGGCATATTGGTCATGCCGATCACATCACATCCCCAGCTTTGGTAAAGCTTGCTTTCAGCCAAGGTCGAAAACTGTGGCCCTTCCATTGTCATGTAAGTGCCCCCCCGTTGGTGGGCGAGTCCCAGAGCCTTGCAGGCATTTTCCAAGTGATCGCCAAGACGCTTTGAGACCGGCTGAGCCATCGAAACATGCGCCACACAGCCGGTGTCGAAAAAACTTTTCACCCGTCCGAATGTTCTGTCTATGAATTGATCGACAAGCACAAAATGACCCGGCGCCAGATCTTCGCGCAGGGAGCCGACCGCAGAGACGGAAATAATGTCGGTGACACCGGCACGTTTTAGGGCGTCTATATTGGCCCGATAATTAATGGATGTCGGGCTATACTGATGACCTCTGCCGTGGCGCGGCAAAAAGGCCATGGGCGTGCCGGCAAGCTCGCCAAACAAGATATCGTCTGATGGGGCACCAAATGGCGAGGCAACGTTGCGCCATTCGGTATTTACCAATCCATCAATCTCATAAACACCGCTGCCGCCGATAACCCCGATCATGGGGTTTGAATGCACTGCGCTCATTTGTCAGTCTCCATAAGCTGTGGCGACCTCAAAGCGCCGTGGTTTCTCTTAGCAAATAACAAGCGTGATGACGAGCGTTTGCGCAGTCAGCAGAGGATTGCCCGAAAAGATTGTTTTTGTTACACCTTCATCATTGCCGGTCTGCGTGGGTGTGGACTGGCCGTAAATAAAACGGAAAGTGCATTAAAATGATACGTCGCGGACACGGCTTTTTAAACGCGCCTGGACCAACTCATATTCCCGAGCGCGTCCTCAATGCGATGCGCCGACAAGCGGTTGATCTGGAAGACGAAGAACTAACTGTCGCCATTGAGCATTGTTTTACTGGCCTAAAGCCGGTTTTTGGCACCACAGCGGCTGAAATATTCATCTATGCTGGTAATGGCCACGGGGCCTGGGAATCAGCCATTGCCAATACCTTATCGGCTGGCGATAAAGTTTTGGTGCCGGAAACCGGGCATTTTTCCATCGGTTGGGCGGAGATGGCGGCAAGTTTTGGCATTGAATGCGAAATTTTGCCAAATGATTTGCGGGTTGCGACCGACCCCGCGAAAGTTGCCGCCTATCTGGACGCTGATAAGGGCCATAAAATCAAAGCGGTGATGCAAGTCCATACAGATACGTCAACTGGTGTGACGCACAATATACAAGCTATTCATGAGGCTATTGCGGCCACCGACCATCCAGCGCTGTACATGGTTGATTCAGTTGCCGCCCTTGGTACCTGTGCATTTGAAATGGATTCTTGGGGCATTGATGTGGCGGTTACAGCCTCTCAAAAAGGTCTTATGTGCCCGCCAGGATTGGGTATTGTCGCCGCCAGTCCGCGGGCCCTTGAAGCGCATCAAACCAGCACCGCACCAAAACGCTATTGGGATTGGTCACAGCGCCGCCACACGGCTCATTACCGGGCTTTTGGCGGCACCTGTCCAGAGCATTTGATCTTCGCCCTGGATGAATCCTTACGGATGATTGAAGAAGAAGGCCTCGCGGCCATTTATCAGCGTCATTTTCATCTGGCCGAGGCGGTCCGCCGGGCTGTTGACGTTTGGGCCGAGGCAGGGGCGTTGGAAATTCATGCCATCAACCCCGCAGAACGCTCAAATGGTGTGACAGCGATCCGCACAGCTGCCGGCATTGATCCGACGGAATTGCGGTTGCTGGTGCGGCAAATGATGCGTACCTCTCTGGCCGGCGGGCTTGGTCCGTTGCGCGGTCGGGCCTTCCGCATAGGCCATTTAGGCGACCTGAATGAGCCGATGATCCTGGGCAGTTTGGCAGCGCTTGAAACGTCCCTCGAGATGCTCGATATCGCGCATCAAAAAGGCGGCGTTTTGGCCGCGATTGAGTATATTGCGGGGGTGAAAAAAGCTGAGTTAGCAGCTGTGCGCGCCCAGCTACGGGGAAAGGCAGCATAACCAGGGGCAACGCGCTTTGGTGCTGAAACGGGAATGATGCTGCCTCTTGATGGAATGCGGGTCCTTGACCTCACGACGTTGGTGTTTGGCCCGGTGGCAACGCAAACTTTGGGGGATATGGGCGCTGACGTGATCAAAATCGAAGCCCCCGATGGTGATGCAACGCGCATTCTGGGGCCGATGCGGTCCCCTAAAATGGCGGCAATGTTCCTGACCCTGAACCGCAATAAACGCAGCATGGTGCTGGACCTAAAGACCGCGGCGGGCAAAGAAGTGTTGTGGCGGTTGATCGCCGATGCGGACGCCTTTGTGCACAATATGCGGCCACAGAAAATGGCGGCGTTGGGTTTTGATGAGCGGGCTGTTCGCGGTCATAACCCGCGCATTGTTTATGCTGGCCTCTATGGTTTTGGGGCCGCTGGCACATATGCCGGTGAGCCTGCCTATGATGATGTTATCCAAGGGCTGTCTGGCGTTGTGGGCGCGGCGATGGCGCGTGATGGTAACGCCAGCTTTGTGCCCATGACGATGGCTGACAAGCTGATGGGGGTGATCGCCGCGCAAGGCATTTTGGCCGCCCTGATAAAAGCCTTGCGAAGTGGGGAAGGCTGTTGCCTTGAGACGGCGATGTTTGAAGGCATGACAGCCTTTACACTGGCAGATCATCAATATCGCCGTGTGTTTCG
>JBELLC010000210.1:0-2673 GCA_042088965.1 Nisaea sp.
AAATCTCAATCACTATAAGGACGTTTTTTGCCACGCTCAAACGCCATTTTTCGCCGGCATCAGCGGTTTTGTAATATGACCCGCAATAGTGTTTTAGGTGATGGTGATGGTGAGATTGAGGTTGGCCTCGATGATGGGATATGGGCTGTCCGCATGGGGATGGCGGCGCAAATCTCCGCGAGGACGGGTCAGGCTGTGCGGTTAACCTCCCATGATTGAGGGGGAGATTTTATCTGTTACCGCCTTGGACAATCCGATCAAGGATCATGGCGCAGAAAAGAATACAGAAACCGGCCAAGATGCCTTGGCCAACATTGGCATATTGCAAGGCTTCGAGTACATCTTCGCCGAGGCCTTTTGCCCCGATCAATGACGCCACCACAACCATGGCGAGCGATAACATGATAGTCTGATTAATGCCTGCACGGATCGATGGTGCGGCCAGCGGCAGATCCACTTTTGTCAGGAGATACAATTTGCTGGCGCCGAAAGAAACGGCGGCTTCTCGGACAGATTCAGGCACGCCGCGCAGGCCAAGAACGGTCAGCCTAACCACGGGCGTGCCGCCAAAGATCATGGTCGTGACCACCGCCGCAGGCTTGCCCGTGCCAAAGAATGCGATCACCGGGATCATGAAAACAAAAGCAGGCATGGTCTGCATGAAATCCATGATCGGCTGAATAAAGGCATAGAGTCTCTTGCGGCGGGCGCAGAACATCCCCAAAGGAATACCGATGATAATAGATAAACACGCAGCTGTGCCCAAGAGTGCCAGTGTCGTCATGGCTTTTTCCCAAAAGCCCAAAAAGCCCATATAGGATAAAAACCCTGTTGTATAAATCGCCATGCGCGGCCCTGCCGCCAGATGGGTAAGCAGGATCAATAAACAGGCCACAACGATCCATGGTGTACCGACAAACAGCGTTTCCAAAGTGTCCAGAATGATGCGGATAAAGCGTGTGATGGCATCGAAAAATGCTTCACCATTAATCACGCAATATTCAAAAAACCGTTCAACATAACCAATCGCGCCAAGACGGAATGAGGCATCTGTTGGGAATTCTGCCAAGAATGTGAGGTAATTCGGGAAACTGTAATGTATGATGGCGGCAATAGAGATCAGCAGCATAAAGATCGCGCTGATGACCATGGCAGAGATGGAAAACCCTGACCGTATTTCAGGGTTAGACCGCCATTCAGAAAACCGTCATTCCAGCGCCCAATTGGCGAAAATAGATTGTGATAATTTGGCCAAGATCAAAAGTAAAATACCAGCAAGCGCGATCCAAATGCCTTGGCCATCAAGGGCAACAGCCTCGGCTTTGATGCCTTCGATATTGCCTTCGAGGGATTCAACCGCGCGCCGATAGACATCAATTTTCTCAGTTGATTTTTCAATGGCAGAGGCAAGCTGTTGGCGGCGAAGATTAAGTGTGTTTTCAATCGATGCAATCCGCGCCCAAGCCTCAGCAGAAAGATCACCAAACAGGCCGCGGATAATCTGAACAAAGGCGACAGTTTCAATGATCAGAAAAGCCAAAGACCATGACCATAACCCCCTTGCGCCAAACCAGATCGGGCCAAGCAAGCCTGCAATAGCATTAAAGGTGATGGTGAATTTTGACCGCGCGCCAATTTTGGCAAATTGATCAATGTAATAATCTTGATTGGTTTCAACAAAATTGCGGATCGCTTCATCGCGTTCCTTTTGGAAATCAAGCCTGTCTTTACGGTCCAGCATTTCAAGGATATCGATCTTACGACTGTTCATGATGTTTCAGTCCCTTCAATCACCGTTTTCAGAATATCTGTTTGATTGATGATGCCGATAATCTGATCCTTGTCTTGGACAAAAACATCACCTTTTTTGGCGATCGATTTTTCAATAATTTCTGTCAAAGTGGCGTCGATATCAACAACGATCGCGTCACTCTTCTTGGCTTTGGTTTGCGCTGTTTTTTGAACAGGTTGCATAATCGCATGGGCTTTGACGACTTTTAATCTCGAAATGCCTGCAACGAAATTGGCAACATATTCTGTCTGGGGATTCATAACGATTTCTTCTGCTGTGCCGATCTGATCAACCACACCATCTTTCATAATGGCAATGCGGTCACCAATCCGCACGGCTTCATCCAGATCATGGGTGATAAAGACAGTCGTCTTGCGCAATTGTTTAGACAGTTTAATAAATTCATCCTGCAATTGGCGTCTGATCAATGGGTCCAATGCACTAAAAGGTTCATCCATCAGCAAAACATCAGGATTGGCAGAAATGGCCCTGGCAAGGCCAACCCTTTGCTGCATCCCGCCAGAAAGTTCATGGGCAAATTTATTACCCCAAGCGCTCAACTCTACGATCTCAAGCACTTCAGAGGCTTGTTGCAACCGTTCATTCTTGCCAATGCCTCTGATCTCAAGCGGCATGGCGACATTATCCAAAACAGAACGATGCGGCATTAAGGCGAAGTTTTGAAACACCATGCCAATCCGTTCATTTCTAAATTTCTGTAAATCCGCTGTGTTGAGTTCCATCACATTGACGCCATCAATAATGATCTCACCTGCGGTAGGTTCAAGCAAACGGTTGAAATGGCGCACCAAGGTTGACTTGCCGCTGCCCGACAGACCCATGACGCAAAAAATTTCACCTTCTTTAATATCAAGGGAGGT
>JBELLC010000059.1:0-16958 GCA_042088965.1 Nisaea sp.
TATCGGCAACTGTCGCGCATCCAAATGCACTGCGCGCCTATTTATCAGCAGGCTGCCAGAGCCCTGATGATGTGCGCCTGGTGCAGGGTGAAGATGCCATCCAGCCAAAAATTACCATCGCCCTTGGTCAAGAAAGGGTGCCGTGGTCAGGTCATATGGCCGCCCATGCCGTTGCCGAGATTTACAAATGGATCAATGCCCGCAAGACGACGATTGTCTTTGTGAATACCCGCGCACAATCAGAGATTATTTTCCAAGAACTTTGGCGGCTAAATGATCAAAACCTGCCGATTGGCTTGCATCACGGCTCGCTGGCCCGCGAACAGCGCCGTAAAGTGGAAGCGGCAATGGCGCGCGGCGACTTACGCGCTGTCATCGCAACATCCTCACTCGATTTAGGGATCGACTGGGGAGCGGTTGATCTGGTGGTGCAAGTAGGTGCCCCAAAAGGCGCGGCCCGCCTGCTTCAGCGCGTCGGCCGCGCCAATCACAGACTCGATAGCCCCAGCGAAGCTGTTCTGGTCCCGGCCAACCGTTTTGAAGTTTTGGAGTGCCAGGCAGCTGTTGATGCTGTTGACGCCATGACGCTCGACGGCGGTCTGCCCAATGAAGGCGGCCTTGATGTCTTGGCGCAACACGTCATGGGCACAGCTTGCGCCGGGCCTTTTCACCCCGATCATCTGTTTGCCGAAATCCGTCAAGCTGCCCCCTATCACCAGCTTAGCCGAGATGATTTTGACGCAGTTGTCGATTTTGTGGCCAATGGCGGTTATGCCTTGTCCAGCTATGACCGCTTCCGCCGGTTGCAGCTGACAGAGGATGGCCGTCTCACCGTCGCCAGCCCACGAGCGGCCCAGGCCTATCGGATGAATGTCGGCACCATTGTTGAAGCACAAACCCTGAAAGTGCGAGTCGGCAACCGCTCCCTTGGACAGGTGGAGGAATATTTTGCCCAAGGCCTTCGTCCCGGTGATACGTTTATTTTTGCAGGCCAATTGCTGACCTTCATCGACATTCGTGACATGAGCGTGATTGCCCGCCGCGGCGGTGTCGGCGAGCCGGCTGTGCCAGCCTATGCGGGCGGACGGCTGCCACTCACCACCCATCTGGCCGATCGGGTGCGGGCGATGCTGGCCGATGATCAACACTGGCCCAGCTTGCCAGCGCCTGTTGAAGAATGGTTACGTTTTCAGCAATGGCGGTCGGTGTTACCCGGCCATGACGGCTTGCTGGTTGAGCAGTTTCCCCGCGCTGACCGCGAATATTTGGTGGCGTATTGTTTTGCGGGCCGAAATGCCCACCAAACCTTGGGCATGTTGCTGACAAAGCGGATGGAACGGGCGGGCTATGAGCCGCTGGGTTTCGTCGCCACAGATTATGTCATTGCGATTTGGAGCCTGCGGCCCGTCAAAGATATCGACGGCCTTTTTGACCAAGATATGTTAGGCGATGATTTAGAATCATGGATGGCGGATTCCAGCCTTCTGCGGCGCACCTTTCGCCATGTCTCGGTGATCGCAGGATTGATCCAGATGAACCTGCCCGGACATGAGAAGTCGCGCCGCCAAGTGACCTTTAATTCTGATTTAATTTATGACACCTTGCGCCGCCACCAACCCGATCATGTCTTGCTCAAGGCGACCCGCCATGATGCCAGTCGCGGGCTGACAGACATTGACCGTTTAGCACAGTTTTTGATCCAAATTCAGGGCCGGATCACCACCCGGCGGCTTGACCGTGTCTCCCCCCTGGCGGTACCCATCCTGCTAGAGGTTGGCCGCGAACGTGTTGAAGGTGGGGCCACAGATACCATCCTTGACGAGTTGGAGGCCGATCTCATCACCGAGGCTACTGGCGGTGAGATGCAATCAGCCTTACCAATCTAGCGGTTAAATCGTCTCAGCCCGGTTGCCTTGGCGTCCAGCCCGCGTTAAGAGCCGGGAATGAAATCAACGGCGATCACAGTTAATCAAACGCATTTGATGCTCGATCCACGCGGCGGGCTTTTCTGGCCGGATCGCCACTTGCTTGTTGTCTCCGACCTACATTTCGAGAAAGGCTCTCATTTTGCAGCCCACGGGGTGCCGCTGCCGCCCTATGATACCGCGGCAACTTTGCAGGTTCTGGCGCAGATGATTGCTGCTTGGCAGCCTAAAACCATCGTCTCCCTTGGCGATAGCTTTCATGACCGCACCAGCATTGAGCGGATGACAAAGCCCGATCGGGCGCAGCTCATAGAAATGATTGCCGTCCATGAGTGGGTCTGGATTACCGGCAATCATGATGATGATATTGGCCAAGCACTTGGCGGCCATGCAGCCGCTGAATGGATTTTGGGCGGGCTGTGTTTTCGCCATGAAGCTTTGGGGCGCCCAGTCGCCGGTGAAATCAGTGGTCACTATCATCCAAAGGCGCAAGTTCGCCACCGCGGCCAACGGCTCAGCGGGCGGTGTTTCCTGACGGACGGGCAACGTCTGATCTTGCCCGCACTTGGGGCGTTTACAGGCGGTCTAGATGCGACCGAACCTGTTTACCGGAGGTTTTTCGTCAACGCCTTTTACGCCCATATTATGGTCCGTGAACGGATTATCTCGGTGCCGCATAAGCGCCTGGAAGTGCCACAGCGCCTGCGCCGTTAAAGCATCATCACCCCCTTGGCGAAACCTGTCTGACAGCTATATCGTTCCCCATGAAAACAGACCCGACATCCCGCGCTGGCGCAGTCTTATTTTGGTTCCGCCGCGATTTACGCCTTGCCGATAACCCCGGTCTTACCGCCGCCATCGCGGCCGCCAATGCCATGGGCCGTCCGTTGATATGCCTTTACATTGATGATGTCAGCCTCTCGCCAAGTGATGATGGCGCTGGTAATGTTGATCGTTGGCGGCGTGCAAGTGTTAACAGCCTGGCCAAAGATATCGCGTCCCGCGGCAACAAACTTTTTTTCCTACGCGGCGATAGCGAGACCCTGATCGCCGATTTGGTCAGTCGCCATAACATTGCCTGGGTGGGCTGGACCCGCCATTATGACGCCGCCTCTGTTCGCCGCGATAGCGCCCTTAAAAGCCGTCTCAAGGATCTGTCCGTTGAGGTGCACTCGATCAATGGCAATCTGCTGCGGGAACCATGGGAAATTCGCACCAACGCAGGCACGTTGCCGCGCACGTTTGCAGCGTTTTGGCGACGTTTTCAAGAAAGCGGACCATTTTCGCCGCCAGGTCCGGCGCCACAGACAATGCCGCCAGCCCCGGCAGACCTTGAATTATCAACCGGACCAGCCCTGACGCCAGAACACCTTGCCGATCGCTGGCAGGTCGGTGAGGTTGCCGCTCACGCGCAGCTCGCCGCGTTTGTAGATGATGGCGTCAGCGCCTATGGGAATAGCCGAGAGCTTTTTGAAAACGATTCCACCTCACTGCTGGCACCGCATTTAGCGCAAGGTGAGATCAGCCCCCGGCAAATTTGGCACGCCGCCCATGGGCGGCCAAATTCTGAAGCCTTTTTGCGGCAAATTGCCTGGCGAGAGTTTGCCCATGCGCTGATGTATCAATTCCCAGATATGGCCAGCGCCCCCATTCGCCCAGAGTTTGCGCATTTCCCCTGGCAAGGCAATGACGCCGATTTTACCGCCTGGCGTGATGGCCAAACAGGCTATCCATTGATTGACGCGGCAATGCGCCAACTGGCCGCAGAAGGGTTTATTAACAATCGCTTGCGGATGGTTGTTGCCTCATTCTTGATCAAACACCTATTGGTTCCTTGGCAGCGCGGCGAAGCATATTTCCGGGCAATGCTTGTGGATGCTGATCACGCCAATAATGCCATGGGCTGGCAATGGACGGCCGGGTCTGGCGTCGACGCGGCACCGTATTTTCGGATTTTTAATCCCATTGCCCAAGGACAAAAATTCGATGCCAAAGGCAGCTATGTGAAGCGCTGGGTGCCAGAGCTGTCAGATATGTCCGCAAAGTTTATCCATGAGCCCTGGGCAGCACCGCCATTATTGATGGCAGACAGCAAGATCACCCTTGGTCGCGATTATCCAGAACCAATGATTGCGCATCCTTTTGCCCGTCGCCGCGCCCTCGACGCGATGGCTGAAACCAAAGCTATTGCAGCGGCAGCAGATCCGCTAGTCTAGGGGCGATTGCCATAACGAAGGTTTGACTTGATGACCGCGTCGCCTCCCTCGCCCCACGACCGCTTGCCTGTCTCTGTGATTACAGGATTCCTGGGCAGTGGGAAATCAACCCTATTGGGCAAACTTATCCGCCACCCTCACATGGACCGGGTCGCGGTGATTGTGAATGAATTTGGCGAGGTCGGGATTGATCATGCCTTGGTGGAGCGTGTTGATGAGGAAACCGTTCTGTTAAACAGCGGATGCTTGTGTTGCACGGTGCGCGGCGACTTGCTGGATACCCTCAAGCGTCTGGTTATGCAGCGTGAAGAAAACGTCATTACGCCGTTTGATCGAGTTGTCATTGAAACAACAGGCTTGGCAGATCCCGCCCCTGTTTTGCACACCATGATGTCAGATCCATTTTTGGTAAGCCGTTTTCGCCTTGACGGTGTGATCACGGTTGTCGATGCCGCAAATGCCAGTTGGCAATTTGACCAGCATCGCGAGTCGATCAAGCAAGCGGCGGTTGCTGACCGTCTGGTTTTGTCGAAATCAGACCTCGCAAGCCCTGAGGCACGGGCCAAAACCGAAGCGCGGCTTGCTGACTTAAACCCTGCGGCGCCGATTTTACCTGTGGTTATGGGGGAGATTGCGCCCGACAGCTTGTTTGATGCCGGTCTATATAATCCAGCGACTAAATCTGTCGATGTTGCCCGCTGGCTGCGCGAAGAAGCC
The DNA here is from genome assembly GCA_042088965.1 of Nisaea sp. Classification (GTDB taxonomy): domain Bacteria; phylum Pseudomonadota; class Alphaproteobacteria; order Thalassobaculales; family Thalassobaculaceae; genus TMED26. The sequence continues at coordinate 4,859 of JBELLC010000059.1, forward strand.
TACCGGGATCAGGAAGGTCATGTTTATCATCGCGCCGGCGAAAAACATGAGGGCCATCATCATGAACATGACCATCACCACAGCCATGATCATGTCCATGACGTTAATCGCCATGATGATCATATTCGCGCCTTCTGTTTGTATTTTGACGCGCCATTGACCTGGCACCGGGTTGCTGGTGCGCTGGATTTGTTTGCCCAAACCCACGGCGCCAGCCTGTTGCGTTTAAAGGGTATTTTAAATCTTGCCGAGACGGATAAACCTGTTGTGGTCCACGCCATTCAACACATGTTCCACCCGCCAGCCCAGCTTGATGCCTGGCCTGATGAGGATCGCCGCTCGCGCCTGGTTTTCATTGTGAAAGATCTTGACCATAAAACCGTTGAGAGCATCATGCGGTCGTATTTGGCGGTGGATATGATCTAAAAACCATTGCCGCAAAGGCGACATGGCAAGAGGCGATATGGCAGCGGTTAAAAATATCTTGTTCATCATGGCAGATCAGTTGCGCTGGGATTATCTCGGCTGTAGCGGCCATCGCCGCCTGAAAACGCCAAACATCGATCGGCTTGCTGCCATGGGTGTGCGTTTTGATAAAGCCTTTTGTAACGCCCCAGTGTGCGGACCGTCGCGGGCCTCGTTTTATACCGGTCGCTATGTCATGTCCCATGGCGGTAATTATAATAACTTCCCGTTGCGCGTTGATGAGCAGACCATCGGTGATTACCTGGCTCCGCTCGGGGTGCGCACCGCCTTGGTCGGCAAAACCCACATGAAAGCCGATTTGGCCGGCATGCAGCGGCTCGGGATTGATCCGGGCTCTGATCTTGGACTGCATTTAGCACACACAGGGTTTGAGCCGTTTGAACATGACGATGGCCTGCACCCCACGCCCGGCTATGACCCTGACATGGCCTATAACCGCTACCTGCGCGCCCTTGGTTATGAAGCGGACAACCCATGGCATGATTTTGCCAATGCGGCCGCTGGCAGCGACGGCAGCATCCTGTCTGGTTGGGCGATGCGCAATGCCCGCCTGCCCGCACGGGTGGCCGAGAGACACTCTGAGACAGCCTATATGACCGATAGGGCAATGGCCTTTATCGACGGGGCTGGCGATGACAGATGGTGCCTGCACCTTTCTTATATCAAACCACACTGGCCCTATATGGCCCCGGCCCCCTATCATAACCTTTATGGCCCCGAAGATATCCCCGCAGCGAACCGCAGCCAAGCTGAGCGCGATCACCCGCATCCCGTGACAGCGGCCTTCATGGCCCATGGCGAAAGTCTGCGTTTTGCCGAAGACATTTGTCGGCGCACTGTTATCCCCACGTATATGGGGCTGATCCAACAAATTGATGATCATTTGGGACGGTTGTTTAGCTTTCTTGAAGAGCGCGGGTTGTGGGATAATACCATGATCGTCTTTACCGCCGATCATGGGGATTATCTTGGCGATCATTGGCTGGGTGAAAAAGAGCTGTTCCATGAGGAATCAGTCCGTATCCCAATGATCATTCGCGACCCACGTGCACAAGCGGATCACTCTCGCGGGCAGGTCCGTGCGGATCTGGTCGAAGCCATCGATCTACTGCCAACCTTCCTTGATGCCCTAGAGGATGGCAATGCTGATGGTAATTCGGATCGCAGCGTCGCCGAGACCCGCCTTGAAGGCCGCTCCCTGATGCCGTTAATCGCACCTGACGATGCCATAGAATGGCGTGATGCAGTCTTTGCCGAATGTGATTTCTGCTTTCGACATGCCCGTCGCACCCTTGGCCTGGCGGCCCATGAGGCACGCGGTTTTATGGCCCGTACCGATGACTGGAAATATATTTATTGGCCGCAGCATCCAGCGCAATTATTTGATCTCACGAACGATCCCTGTGAATTGCATGACCTCGGCGGCGACCCAGCCTACGCCACAACTGAAAACCGACTGCAACAACGCCTGATGTCCTGGTTCGCATTGCGCCGTAACCGCATCACCTTGACCGACGCCCGCGTCGAGGCCAGCACCGGCAAAGCCAAGGAACGCGGCTATCTCTTTGGCGAGTGGTAATCGGTTAACGTACCGTCACGGTGCGCTTCACGGCATCACCATGTACAGAATCAATGGCAATATGGCAAAACCAATAAGCGTGGAAAGCACCACAGATCCCGCCAACACATCTGGCGACCGGTTGTAGCGTAAGCCAAACAAATAGCTAAAAACAGCGACAGGCATGGTCGCTTGAATAATCACAACACCAGCGGCCACACCTTCTAAACCAAGTAAAATAACCGTCAGTAGACCAACGCCAAAACCCATCAAAATACGCGCAAGCGAGATCGATAAACTGTCCCATAATTTAGCAATCTTCAACGTCGCCAAAGAGACCCCAAGTGCCATCAACATCACCGGGATGGTCAATCCGGCAAACAAATGCACCGTATCATTCATCCATTTCGGCAAGCTGATATCGAGTGCTAGAATAATAACGGCCAGCAACACCGCATAGACCATCGGTGTCCGTAGAACAAACCGGATCGAAATGTCACCTGCGGCAATCGCAATGCCAATGGTGAACTGGAACAACACCATGATGGCGAAAAACGCAATACCCAGGCCAAGGCCCACCTCGCCAAAGGCGAACAGGCAAATCGGTAAACCCATATTGCCGCAATTGGGAAACATCAACGCTGGCAGGAAATCCGCCAAACCACCCCCGGTGATTTTTAAATAAATGATGCCTAATATACCGAAGCCAAGCACCGTGACCGCAGCCGCTGTCCCCAGTGAAACGAAGGTATCAATATCCAAATCAAGCCGCACCAAAGTATCAAACACCAAACAAGGTGTGCCCACATTGGTGATCAAGGAGGTGATGGTTTCGCTGTCAAACGGACGGCCAAATTTACACCAAGCGAACCCCAGCAAGGCGCAGAAAAAAACCGGCGCCATAATCGCCAACAGCTCAACGATGATTTGCATATTTTGGACGTCACTCAGGGACAAAGGTTTAAATTGGCGCTGTCTAGACAATCTGCTTATGCTCTTGGACAAACAATAGCAATGTATATCGCGTAGGAGCATTTCAGCATGTTTTTTGATCCTGGCAGCCATAAGCAGCATGGTCTGCGCCACGACCCCTTTAAGGCCATCGTCTCGCCACGGCCAATCGGCTGGATTTCCAGCATTAGCGCCGATGGCCGCCACAACCTCGCCCCGTATAGTTTTTTCAATGCGATGAGTTATGGGCCGCCCATCGTCGCCTTTGGCGCGGGCAATCGGCCTGGCGGTGGAAAAAAGGATAGCATTCTCAATATCGAAGAAACCGGCGAATTTGTGCATAATGTGGTCAGTTACGCGCTGCGGGACAAAATGAATGAGACTTCTATTCATATCCCCCATGGTGACAGCGAATTTGAACATTCAGGCCTGGAAGGTCTGCCCTCAACCAAGGTAAAGCCCTTGCGTGTTAAAGGCGCGCCAATTCACCTAGAATGCCGCTATATTCAGACAATTGACCTGCCAAGCTGGCACGAAGGCGGCTCGAACAGCATGGTGATCGGGGAAGTCATCGGCATTCATATTGATGAATCGGTCATCAATGATGGTTTGGTTGACGTCTTGGCCTATCAACCTGTGTCACGGCTCGGTTATTTTGATTATGCACACATCACTGAGGTGTTTGCGCTGTCGCGTCCAAAGGAATAAAACCCCGCAGTGAAACCTGTTGCATTGCGACATTTATATCTGAAAAAGGGCTCGATATTTTGCTGATCCGAGCGCATTTTCAGCACAATGATAATTAAGGGTGATGGCCATGACGGCGCTGAGCGTTAATCTGAACAAGGTGGCATTGCTGCGAAATCAACGTGACCTGGACTACCCCAGTGTTACCGATTTTGCTGAGATTGCAATTGCCGCTGGCGCCGGTGGGATCACCGTGCATCCACGGCCAGACCAACGGCATATCCGCCGCCAAGATGTTTTTGATTTAGCCAAATTGTTAGCAGAACCGCGTTTTGCTGGCATTGAATTCAATATCGAAGGCTTTCCTGACAACGACTTTCTAGACCTTTGTGACCGCGTTAAACCTGATCAGGTTACCTTGGTGCCGGATGCGCCAGACCAGCGGACCTCTGATCATGGCTGGGATTTTGCCACCGCGGGGCCTTGGCTGCCTGCCATTGTCGACCGATTAAAGGCTACAGCAGGCTGCCGGGTCGCCCTCTTTGTTGATCCAGACCCCAGCGTCATGACTGGTGCAGCTGCCACCGGCACCGACCGCGTTGAAATTTACACGGAGGCTTATGCAAGTCGCTTTGGCCGTCCTGAGGCAAGTGATGTCTTGGCTCAAATGGTCGCGCTGGCAGAAGCTGCAAGAGCCGCCAATATTGGCCTAAATGCGGGCCATGATCTGACCTTAGAAAACCTAGGTGATCTGATCGCCGCCATTCCTGATATTCAAGAAGTCTCCATCGGTCACGCGCTGACAGCTGACGCATTAAAACTTGGTTTTAGTTGCGCGGTAGAGCGTTATTGCAGTTTATTAAAGTCATAGGTTAATTAAAAAACCCGCCTTAAAAAGCGTTAGGCTGTTTCAGAATAACCAAATGAAGTTAGCAGCGGGCCGGCTATTTCCCATGTTAGCTGTTTTTCAGCATCACTAAATTCGCTTACCCATTCACCGGAAACGCCTTTGCGATAATGGGCTTCTTGAGAGGCCTCATCAACCTGCCCCGGCTTGCGCCCACCGCTGTGTTTCTCAAAGCTGCCAGCTGCAAGGGCGGCGGCAACGGTATCATGACTGCTATCAATCCTTAAAAAATCAAACAAATCGCGCAGCGTCTCGTGCGGCGCAGAAAGCAAGTCTTCATAGCGTAACTCGTGGTATAGTGCGGGATCTCTTCGTGCTGCTTCCGCGTGGGCTTTTTCGGTGCGTTGCACCCATGCCTCTGCAACAGCACGGCTATACTCTTCGCGCGTTTGCCAGTGCTTCATCACATTATTTTTAAACCGATACCAGCCGGAAACCGCAACATCGCGGCAATCGCGGACAACATAAATAAAACGCGCGTCCGGGATGTTATTCCAAACTAAGTTAACAGCCATCAAATTGTCAGGGGTCTTTTCGCCGATTCCCAGCAGCTTATCCATTGGCTTATCTGTATTGGCGCGGATGACCTCACGCACAGCTGTTTCAAAGACCCGCCGCGCGCCCAGACCATCAATGCCTTCAACAGGCAACATCTTGGTGGTGTTTTTCGGGCCTGCAAGATCATTATACCGACCAAGCGCGCCGCTTAATTCGGCGGCTAAACCGCCAAATGGCATGGCTTCGCCAATACAGCATAAATCAGTATGGCCATTCAAAAGATGCATGACCCATGTGGTGCCCGATCGCGACATGCCGCCGACAAAGAAGAAAAACGGCGACCGCTGTCCATAGTGCATGACCTCACTGTGAACATGATCAATCTTAATGGACGGGATTTTGGCTGATGTCATTTTTGTCATCCTGGATAATCATTGCCGCCGCTTTTTCGGCGATCATTATAGTGGGCGCATTGGTATTGCCCGAGGTAATGGTTGGCATAACCGAGGCATCAACCACGCGCAATCCTTTTAAGCCGTGAACGCGCAGCCGATCATCCACCACGGCCATCTCATCATGGCCCATCTTACAGGTGCCAACCGGATGAAAAATAGTTGAGGCCAGATCACCAACGGCGGCAAGTAATTCCGCCTCACTTTGACAGTTTGGTCCTGGTTTATATTCCTCTGGCTCAAACTGTTTCATGGTCTTGCTGTTAAAGACAATGTCGCGGGTAATTTTCATCGCCGTCACCGCCACGTCACGGTCTCGCTGGGCACTCAGGTAATTTGGCTTAATGCGCGGTTTATCGCGCGGGTCAGCACTGTTCACAGTGATCGCCCCGCGACTTTCGGGGCGCAAATTACAAACCGAGGCTGTAAAGCCTGGAAAAGGATGCAAGGCATCCCCGAGTTTATCGGTGGACAGCGGTTGAATGTGATATTCCAGATCAGGCGTTTCCAGCGCCGCATCACTTTTCACAAAGGCCCCTAACTGGCTTGGTGACATGGTCAGCGGCCCTTTGCGGAACAGGGCATATTCTAAACCCATCAGGGCTTTGCCGAACAAACTACTGGCCCGCTCGTTCAAAGTGACGGTATTTTTAACCTTGAATACGGGCCGGATTTGCAAATGGTCTTGCAAGTTTTCGCCAACGCCGGGCAAGTCATGGCGCACCGTGATCCCCTGCTGCTGCAAAAGCGCGCCTGGACCAATGCCAGAGACTTGCAATAATTGCGGCGAGCCGACGGCGCCCGCCGCCAAAATCAGTTCACCTTTGACGCTTGCATGTTGCGGTTTACCATCGCGCCAAAAGTCTAAGCCTGAGGCACGGCCATCGGTTGTGACCACGCGCGCAGCATGTGATTTCGTCATGACCGTCAGATTAGGTCGCCCCATTGCTGGCCGCAAAAACCCTTTGGCCGTGCTCCAGCGGACGCCTTTTTTCTGATTAACTTGGAAATAACCGACACCTTCATTGGTGCCGCGATTGAAATCAGTGACTTTTGGAATGCCTGCTTCTTCGGCGGCATCGGCAAAGGCGTCTAATATCTCCCAGCGAATGGGGATATCTTCGACCCGCCATTCCCCCCCCTCGCCATGCAGGTCATCGCCGCCTGGGGTGAAATCTTCATGGCTTTTGAAGTAAGGTAAAACGTCATCCCATCCCCAACCTTGATTGCCAAGTTGCCGCCATTGATCATAGTCGCGGGCCTGACCGCGCATATAGATCATGCCATTGATTGACGAGCAGCCGCCCAAGACCTTGCCGCGCGGATAATCTAGCGCCCGGCCATTCAGGCCGTCTTCTGCCTCGGTTTTAAACATCCAATCAGTCCGTGGATTATTCATCGTGTATAAATAACCAACTGGGATGTGAATCCAGATGTAGTCATCTTTGCCGCCCGCCTCCAGCAGCAAGACAGACTTACGTGGGTCCGCAGACAGGCGATTGGCCAGCACACAGCCCGCCGACCCAGCACCAACAATCACATAGTCAAATGCGCCGATAGGTGCGCCAAAGTTTGCTGGTAAATCCGCCATTTGCATTCTCTCTCGCGACAATTCTCATTAAACTGTGGTTAGCTTAGCGGAGCTGTCTGCGGAACGGAATAGCCTTCAACGCTCGCCTCTTGACGGTAAACGTAAACAGGCGTGTTTTGATATCCTTCAACAATCTGAATATCACTTGGCGGCCAATCCGGCATGGTAAACGCGTTTGAGATCACCACCGCCCCAGCGGGCAGTTCAGCCTTTAATTTTGGCGCCAGCCGCTGCATCGCGCCAATCATCAGATAACACAGGACAACCCGCCCATCCTGCAAAGGGACGGCCATAAAATTGCCATATCGGACCTGCAAGTTCCGCCGCAACCCCACACAATTTAGGGTTAACTGTAATATTTTAGCGGACAAAAAGGGCAAAGGTGAGATTTCATAGGCAATCACCTGCGCGGCCGGAAATCTGCCGGCAATCCGAAGTGCTAAAAAACCCCAACCTGCGCCTAGCTCATAGATCACCCCAGTGGTCGCCGCTGGCACCAGTGACAACATACGGTCAGCAACATAGCGATTACTTGGCATCGGCGGCACACCGGTATACACCGTGCTCCATAAAATTGAGGCAATCACCAAAACCAAGAGCAGCAACGCAATCGCTGAATCCATATCTGTCACAACAAAACCCGACATCGCGTCAGTCATCCGTTATGCTGGTTTGAGCCGCGTTTCGTTTTGGGATGATCTCCATGTCGCTCGCCGAAAAATTTACAGGACTTGGTTGGCAAGATAATCTACCAATCATGCTTGTGGGCCTTGGTCATGGCGGCACACACTGGGTTGCAGCGACTTTCTATCTGGTGTTACCAGCGATGTCGAGCGCGCTTGGGTTCAGTTACACTGAAATCGGTATCTTGGTCTCCATTCTGCATCTGAGCTCCTTCGCCGCCAATTTCCTGAGCGGGCCAATCACAGATATTACCGGGCGCCATATTTTATTGCAGACCTGTGCTTTATTGGTGGGTGCTGCTGCCCTGGCTGGATTTGCCATCGCGCCAGGGTTTTTCGTTTTGGCTGGTTTGATTAGCGTTATTGGCATCACCAATAATCTCTGGCATCCACCGGCCATCTCATTTTTAAGCACCGCCTTTCCGACAAATCGCGGTTATGCCCTGTCAATTCATGCGCTCGGAGCCAATCTGGGGGACGCTGTTGCCCCCTTAACAGCTGGCGTCTTGCTGACCGCCAGTGGTTGGCGGCTGACGACTGTCACCAATGTTGTCCCGGTGATTGTGATCGCTCTGTTGATCGCCACCGTGTTGTCGCGCATTGACCGGCGCAAGCAAGCTGCCCAGACAGCTGGCAAACGCGGCATGACAGCCGTTGATTATCTGATTGGCATGAAACAAGTCATCGCCAATACAGCGGTTCTAAAGCTTTGTTTGATGTCGGCGTTTCGCTCAACCACACAAGCGGGCTTGCTGATGTTCCTGCCGCTTTATCTGGCCAATGAACTGGCTGTCAGCCCCGTGATGATGGGGCTTACCCTGGCGGCAATGCAAGTGGGTGGCATGATTGCCAGCCCTGTTGCCGGTGTGTGGTCTGACCGGGTGGGCCGCCGCCCCGTGGTGCTTGCCGGGCTCACCGTGTCAACAATCACAGTCGCCGCCCTCACCTTGATCGGCAGTGATATGCTGTTTATCGCCGGGGTTGCGGTTCTGGGTTTTGCACTTTACGCAGTGCGCCCCGTTGTTCACAGCTGGATGATGGACCTGACGCCGTCAGGCTTGGGCGGGTCGGCAACCAGTTTGATGTTTGGCGCACAAGCTGGCCTGTCGACGCTGATGCCGGTTATTGGCGGCGTCATCGCCGATAATTATGGATTGATCTGGGTTTTTTATACGCTGGCAGGCTCGATGCTGATTACCAATCTACTGGTGCTCACGCTGCCGCGCAGTGAAACCGCTGTGACGGTGCGCCGTTAACGTCCAAAGCGCGCCCAAAGAGCCCGCGCCTCAAGGGCGTCAAAACCAGCCTCAATCCAATCACCAACCCAATTGCCAGCGGCACTATCAGAGGCCATACCAAGGCGCGCCATCAAGCCGCGTCGTTTGCGGCGCGTGCGGAATTTCACATTCTCACCAAATTGTTGACGCATGACCTGTCGCAGTTCGCCAATATCATCAATAAGACCGAGCTCTTGCGCCTTTTTGCCTGTCCAAAACGCACCGTTAAACAATTCGTCTTCTGGTGCCGTCAGCCGATCCGTGCGGCTATCCCGGACCAGTTTTTTAAAGTCATCATGAATATCTTCCTGAAGCGCTTTCAGGCGCGCCACATCATCTGCTTTTTCAGGCTGAAAAGGATCAAGCATGCTTTTTTGCGTTCCCGCCGCATAAATACGCCGTTCAAGGCCGATTTTGGCTAACAATTCAGGCGCCCCAAAGCCTGCTGAAATGACACCGATTGAACCAATGACAGAGGCCTCTAAGGCGTAAATCTTTGGTGCCGCACAGGCCAGCCAATAACCGCCAGACGCCGCAACATCCTCGCAAAAAGCAATCAAGGGGATATCTTTTTCCGCTGATAAATCAGTCAGCCGTCGGCGAATAAGTTCCGCCTGCACCGGAGCGCCGCCAGGTGAATTAATCACCAAAGCAACGGCGCGCACCCGTTTTGAGGCAAAAGCCGCTTCAATTTCACTGGCCACCGCGTCGAGATTTAGACCACGTTGGAAACGGCCCCCGGCACCAATCACCCCTTCAAGGCGAATCACACTGACAATTGGGGGGCGTTTACTGTCGATCCGCTCCCACAGCTTTTTAACGGCCACGATCATTGTTTTTCCTTATTTCCTGTCAGCGATCCATACGCGGTCACGCCATTAAACCCGGATTGGCCAGGTCAAAGCCTGCGCCATTTAAAATCTGCCTTGCGCTATAAGTGAAGTCGCCGCTCTGCAGATGCAAGACCACCCCCGGCGAAAAAATATCTGCACCCCGACTGCCTTTGCGGGCGCTGATCAGAACGCGTTTTGCCGCAACACCCGCTTTTGGCCACAGGGGACACAGCGTGATCTGGCCAAAAACAGGTCGTAGCGCCGCGCATATTTCAGAAACCCGATCGGCGCGATGAATCATCGTTAAACGGCCCTTATGACGGAGCACATCAGCGGCGATCATGATCCATGCTGAAAGGGGTGTATCGCCCTCTAGGTCGCTACTTTGACGGCCAAGCGCTTTGGCGGGGTCTGAGCGTTGGTCGGGCAAAAAGGGCGGGTTCACCACCACTTGATCAAACTTCGCAAACTCTGCAAAATCACTGCGCCGCCTGACATCCGCATGCGCTTGACACCAGCGGTCTTCAACGCCATTCAGCCGCGCCGCCTGCCCGGCCCGTGCCAGCGCGCCTGCATCCCTGTCAACCGCCACCACGTGCAGCTGAGGGTCACGGGCCAAAAGGCAGAACCCAACAACACCGTTTCCGGCCCCCAAATCCATGATCCTTTGCGGCCGCCCTCTGCCCTGATCAAGCGGTGTGGCAGCCGCCAGAAAGATCGGATCAATGGCCACACGATACCCCTCATGTGCCTGTAGGATGGTGACTTGACCGCCAAGAACCATATCTTGGCTGATGGCGGGATCAATCGGCGCTGTCATGATATTGCGTCAAGCCTCGCATCCCATTCCTCGGCGCTGACCAAACGCCGACGGGCCGCGTCAAAATCATCATCTGATACCATCAAACGCCGGGCCACCCCCATGACGCTACCACCAACACCGCCGTCCAGCATGCTGCTAACATTGGCGTCAAGCAGGTGCGCGTCAATCTGTGCATCCCGCAATAAGGCTTGCACGAAGGATAGCCGAACCAAATCATTGGTGCGCAGAACTTCTCTCATTTCGCCCTCTCTTCATTGCCACTGCGGCATTTGGCCGACACGCTGCGTCTTGACACTGCGACAGCTTTTGCGGTCTATGCAGCGTAACGTCATCTTGAGATTGACAGGAGCACGCGGTGGCGACCGTCATCAATATTAAAAACGGCAAAAAGCCGTCCATAGATCCCCTCGTCGCCCTGGTCGCAGATGACCTGGCAGATGTGAACCGGCGGATCTTAGAGTTTATGGATAGCCCAGTCGCGCTGATCCCGCAATTAGCGGGGCATATTATTGCCGCTGGCGGTAAACGCTTGCGGCCAATGTTGACGCTTTCTGCCGCCAGACTTTGTGGCTACGATGGCACCCGCCATGTTAATCTCGCCGCCTGTGTTGAATTTATTCACACTGCCACCCTGTTGCATGATGACGTGGTCGATGAAAGCGATATGCGGCGCGGCCTGGACACAGCGCATGTGGTCTGGGGCAACAAAGCCAGTGTTTTGGTCGGTGATTTCCTGTTCAGTCGATCGTTTCAATTGATGGTGGCGGATGGCTCCCTGGATGTCTTGCGCATTCTGTCAACGGCGTCAGCCGTCATCGCCGAAGGTGAAGTGCAGCAATTGCTGACCAGCAATGATACCGAAACCGGCGAAAGTGCCTATCTGGAAGTGATCACCGGCAAGACTGCGAAACTTTTTGCGGCGGCGGCTGAAGTCGGCGCTGTTGTTGCGAACCGCCCAAAAGTTGAACGTGAAGCGCTTGCCGCCTTTGGGCTAAACCTTGGTCTTGCGTTTCAGCTTGTCGATGATGCGCTGGATTACTCAGCTGAACAGGCAAAACTCGGCAAATCAATTGGCGATGATTTCCGCGAGGGTAAAATCACCCTGCCAATCATTCTTGCCTTTCGCCGCGGCAGCACAGAGGAACGCGATTTCTGGCGCCGGACCGTTGAGCGTCTGGAGCAAAATGACAGTGACTTGGTGGAAGCTCAAAAACTGATCCGCAGCCATGGCGCGTTAGATGATACCATCGCCCGCGCCCGTCATTACGCCGCTGTTGCTAAAGACGCCTTAGCGATTTTCCCCAATGATCCAATCAAAGACGCGCTGGAGGAAGTGATCGACTTTTGTGTTGAG
>JBELLC010000060.1:0-6790 GCA_042088965.1 Nisaea sp.
TGTGGATTAACAGCATAGGTGAGCAGTCCGGCACAGGTTGCAAAGGCTGGACCACCTGCCGCTTCGGCAAGTCCTTGGATGCGCAAGGGGCGGCCCATACGAACCTGCTTTTGCAAAACTAACTGTGCCAAATCTCGTAACCCGGGCAGCTGGCTGCCGCCACCCGTTAACACCACGCGCCGCCCGGCTAAGCGATCAAAACCGCTTTCCTCCAGGCGGTCGCGGACCAGCTCAAAGGTCTCCTCGAGGCGCGGTTTGATGATCGCGATCAAATGTGATTTTGGAATATGATTGGCAATTCCATCCTGAATCTCGCCAACCAAGGGCACATCAATCATTTCTTGGTCGTCGAGCGGTGAAATGGCGGCACTGCCATAGAGGGTTTTGAGCCGCTCTGCATCGGCCAGGGAGGTGGATAAGCCATGCGCGACATCGGCGGTGATATGGCCGCCACCAACGGGAATGCAATCGGTGTAAATGGGGTGGCCGTTAAAAAAGACTGCCATGGTCGTGGTGCCGCCGCCCATATCGATGACGGTGACGCCAAGGTCTTTTTCGTCTTCGACCAGAGCAGCGAGACCAGAGGCCAGCGGTGCCACGACAAAACCCTCAATGTCAAGATGACAGCGGCGGATGACTCCGGCGAGGTTACGAACCGCCCCTGCTTGGGCGGTGACCACATGCATGTTGGCGCCAAGTGTTTGGCCAACCATGCCGCGGGGGTCGCGAATGCCATTGGTTTGGTCGAGCGAAAATCCCAAGGGAATGGAATGAATCAACGTCTGCTCAGGTGTGGTTTTAATGTGATGCCATTGATCCAGGATATCGCGGAGATCCCGATCATTGATTTCCTGACCTTCAAGCGGCAATTCAAAATCATAGGTTTGAGATGCAGGGTGGCCCCCTGCAAGGTTCACAAAAACGCGGTCAATTTGCTCTCCGGCCATGCTTTCGGCAGCTTGAACAGCGGTCAAGATGGACTCCTCAGCGGCGTCCATATCAACGATGACGCCGCTTTTGACGCCCTTGGAGATTTGATGGCCGACGCCAACAACGCGCGGGCGCGCGCCATCAGCATGATTGAGCCCAATCAAAGGGGTCGCGCTGGCATCACTGGCGTGGGCGATAAAACAGCAAATCTTGGTGCTGCCAATGTCTAAAGCGGCAACCGTCCCAGAGCGACTTTTGGCGATGCCTTTTTTCATATCACAGACCTTTGTTGAAAAAATTCCATCATCATGTGTCCTTACCGGGGGCACTGAATTGCTTGAAAGCGCGAGGCGATAACCGCATCACCAACTGATTGGGCAGGCGCATATCAATGATCGTGATATTGCGCGCTAAAATGCCGTGGGATTGTTCTAACTCTGCCAGATGGGTCCAGGCTTTATCCGGATCTTGTTCAGGCAGCTGCACGTCAACACCATTGTCTAAGCGCACATTCCAGCGTCGCTTGCCAACCCGGGTGAGGGCCCGCACGCGGGGTCGAAGCAGGGGGGCATCGGCAAGCATGCTCAAGGCATCATGGGTTTTCGCTGGCGCATCCTCGCCGATCACGATGGGCAGGTGACCGAAGCCATCCAGGTTATCAATTGCGATCTCTTTGCCATCAGTATCGATGAGGTGTTTTTGGCCATTGCGTTGCCAAAGGGCCATCGGCTGGCGTTCTTCTAAGGTGATAAATAAGCGCGACGGCAGGCGTCGTTGCACGGCAGCTGATTTCACCCACGGCAGGGTTTCAATGCGGTTTTTTAAGGCGTGAAGGTCAACCAAAAGGGTCGGGCTGCCCGGCGGGATATTTACTTTCGCAATCAGCGCGTCGCGATCTGTCCGGTGGCGTCCAATGACCAGGATATCATCGATTTCCAAGCCACTGATATGAAACCCCTGATGGATCAAATGACGCGCTGTCGTCATCACCTGATTGGCGATGTTGAAATGCCATGCAAAGGTGAATCCGCTGGCCAGGCACAAGATGATCATCATGGCGGGCAGAAAACGCTTTATCCGCTGGTTGGTGTGCCGCTTGGCGCGATTACTGCGCGCCTGCGCCGCAGATGTTTTGCGGCGCGTACCAGCAGGTTTACTGGTTTTGCTGAATAGGCGCTTTAGCTGTCGCATTGCGCATCCTCGACCATGTTTGCCACCAATTCAGGAAACGAAATGCCCTGATATTGGGCCTGTTCTGGGACCAGCGATGTTGGGGTCAGACCTGGCTGGGTGTTGATTTCCAAAAGATAAAGATCACCGTCGCCATCGGCGCTGTCATCATAGCGGAAGTCGGCCCGAGAGACGCCGCGGCAGCCCAGCAAACAATGGGCAGTTTCTGCCCAGCGCAAGGCTTTTTCAGTGATCGATTCAGGTAAGTCTGCTGGCAGAATATGGACTGAACCACCCGCGGCATATTTGGCGTCGTAATCATAAAACCCATGGCTAGAGGTGATTTCTGTAACGCAATAAGCGCGGCCATAGAACACCCCAACGGTTAACTCCCGGCCGGGGATGAACCGCTCAATCAAGGCCTCTTGGCCATGGCACCAATCATTGCCGTTTGGGCGGCCATTGCCACCTTCACGGACGATGGTTACGCCCACGCTGGAGCCTTCATTAATCGGCTTCACCACAAACGGCGTGGGAAAGGGTGCTTGTGCGGCTAAATCCTCAATTTTGACAACCACACCTTCAGGACAGCGTAACCCGGCGTTTGAGAAAACGTCTTTTGCCCGTGGTTTATGCATGGCTGTTGCGGATGCCAATACGCCGGAATGGGTATAGGGAATGCCCAATAGGTTCAGCAGCCCTTGGATATTGCCATCCTCGCCAAAGCGACCGTGAAGCGCATTGAAGCACACATCAGGGCGCAGCTTCACCAATGTTTGGGCGATGTTTTCATCAACATCAATTTCGTCAATCTGATAACCGCTTGCCCGCAAACCAGCAGCGCATTCTTGGCCTGTGACCAGGGAGACAGCTCGCTCTTTTGACCAGCCGCCCATGAGAACGGCAACATGTTTCCCCATCATCCGGCCTCCTCTTGGCTTGGCACACCAACCCGCTGAATTTCCCAACGCAGATCAATACCGCTGTCGGCCAAGACCCGGCGGCGTACCTCTTCACCAAGGGCCTCAATGTCTGCCGCTTTGGCGTCACCGGTATTAATCAGGAAGTTGCAGTGTTTTTCAGAGACTTGAGCACCACCAATTTGCAATCCACGACAGCCTGCTTGATCGATTAACTGCCAGGCTTTGCCGCCCTCTGGATTGGCAAAGGTGCTGCCGCCGGTGCGGGTTCGCAGCGGCTGGCTTGTTTCGCGGGCGGCCCGAATATCTGTCATACGTGCCTGGATTTCTGCACGCGCGCCTCGGGGGGCGGCAAAGGTCGCGGCGGTGAAGATCCAGCCCTTGGAGATGGCAATATGCCGATAGTCAAATCCCATTTGGCGATGGTTGACACGCTGCAAGCCGCCAAGGCAGTCAATGGCTTCAGCTTCAATCATGATGTCCGCGATTTCGCTGCAATAAGCCCCCGCATTCATGCGCAAGGCACCGCCAATCGTTCCCGGAACGCCAATTAAAAACTCTAACCCACTGCGGTCATGGCGAAGGGCGGCGCGCGCGACTTCGATGTCCAAAGCGCCCGCTTCGACACGCACGGTATCTGAGGAAAAGTCGATTGCTGAAAAGGCCCGTCCAAGACGAATGGTGACGCCGGGAATACCGCCATCACGGATTAATAAGTTAGAGGCAACACCGATCACCGTAATCGGCACACAGCTTGGCTTATCGGCTATGAAATCACATAAATCTTGTGTGTCGGCGGGCTCAAAAAGTACTTCAGCCGTGCCGCCAACCCGCAGCCATGTGTGCTTTGCCAGCGCAGCGTTTTCGGTGTACCGCCCGCGTACCGATGGTAATTGATCGTGTAATCGGCGCTTTTTCGCCCATCCCATTGCCGGGTTTACCGCAATCGAATTCATGCCTGACCATCCCGCGACACTGGGGCGCTGTGATTGTGGGGGGGGATTGTTTTGGCGGCGGTCTCAACCTCACGGTTTTGGCCTGAGAGGGCCGCTAAATCAGCAGGCAAGGCATTTGCCCAATTGGTAATGGAGCCTGCCCCAAGGCAGATCACAAAATCCCCTGGTTGGCTGCGGTCCATAACCATTTGCGCAAGATCGCCGGGGCCAGATAGGGCCGCGACATTGCGGTGCCCGCGCGCTTGTAAGCCATTGACCAAAGCGTCCCTGTCAACGCCGTCAATGGGGGCCTCACCGGCGGCATGTACATCTGCAACAATGACCACATCAGCGTCGTTAAAACAGCCGCAAAAATCATCAAATAAGTCAGACAATCGGCTATAACGATGGGGCTGGACAACGGCAATAACGCGCCCTGGGCTGGCCGCATCGCGGGCCGCTTTGAGCACGGCGGCGATTTCAACCGGGTGGTGGCCATAATCATCAATGATGGTGACCCCCTTGTTGGTGCCAGTTTTGGTGAAACGGCGTTTTACACCAGCAAAGCCGGCCAAGGCGCTGCGAATACCATCTTCTGGAATGTCCATTTCATGCGCGATTAAAATTGCGGCGAGGGCGTTTTCAACATTATGCGCACCAAACATTGGCAGCTGTAGGTCACGCCATTCGATCCGGGTGTTGTCATGACGGTTGGTGATGGTCACATCAAAGCGGGCACCATTTGCATCGGCGCTTAGGTTGCTGGCCCGAACATCGGCTTGTGGTGACATGCCATAGGTGACGATCCGGCGGTCCGCCACGCGCGGGATCATTGCTTGGACAACCGGATGGTCGATACAAAGCGCGGCAAAGCCATAAAAGGGAATGTTTTGAACGAAAGAATCAAACGCCTTTTGCAGGTTTTCAAAACTGCCGTGATGGTCAAGGTGTTCGGGATCGATATTGGTGACGACAGCGATGGTTGCAGGCAGTTTGTTGAAGCTGCCGTCACTTTCATCCGCTTCCACCACCATCCAATTGCCGCCGCCCAGCCGGGCATTGGTGCCATAGGCGTTAATAATGCCGCCATTAACAATCGTCGGGTCGAGACCGGCGTGATCCAAGACTGTGGCGACCAAGGAGGTGGTCGTGGTTTTACCGTGGGTGCCTGCGCAGGCGATAGACCATTTCAAGCGCATTAATTCAGCCAACATTTCGGCGCGGTGCACCACGGGGATCATTTGCGCGCGCGCAGCTCTCAGTTCTGGATTTTCAGCGTTGATGGCGGTTGAGACCACGACAATTGAGGCCTCGCTGACATGCTCGGCGGCGTGGCCTAAGAAGATTTCGGCGCCCAGTCCACGTAACCGACGGACATTACCATTTTCAGCAATATCGCTGCCTTGGACCTGATAGCCAAGATTGCACAGCACCTCGGCAATCCCGCTCATGCCGATGCCGCCAATACCAATGAAGTGAATTTGGCCAATGGAAAGTGGTAACCCCCTCATGCCTCGGCCCTCCGTTCAAGGCCGGTCTGCGCGGTGTCCTTGGTGTCATGGCGGCGGCTTTGCGGGCTTTGGGCGGTTGTGAGGACCAAATCGGCGAGCCGTTCAGCGGCGTCTGGGCGGCCCAGAGCACGACTTTTTTCAGCTGCCGTTGTGAGGCGTTCCGGCAAGTTCAAAAGCATCTCTAACCGACTTGCCACGGCGCTGGCGGAAAAAGCCGGTTGCGGCATAATCCATGCCGCACCTTCGACGCCGGCGGCCTCGGCATTAGCGCTTTGATGATCATCCATGGCATGCGGGTAGGGGACCAGGATTGCGGGTCTGCCAACATTGGTGAGCTCTGCCATGGTCGAGGCCCCCGCCCGGCACACCATCAAATGGCAATTGGCCAAGCGTTCTGGCATATCGGAAAAAAAGCTTTGCACATCAGCTTTAATGCCAGCATCGCTGTAGGCGGCACGTACCCGAGGGATATCTTCCTCCCGGGCTTGGTGAACCATCCGTAAACGACAACGCTGCTCTGCGGGGAGGCTGGCGGCGGCGGCGGGAACGATGTCGGCAAAAACTGTTGCCCCTTGGCTGCCACCGGTGACCAGGATCGACAAAATCTCGCCTGCCCGTGGGGCGAGATAGGGCTGCGCGCGTAGCTGCGTGATCGCAGGCCGCACAGGGTTGCCGACGAGGCTTAATTTACCGATTTCGCTTGCGGGTGTTTTGGCAACGGTGTCAAAGGCTGTTGCGATCCGCCAGGCCCGTCCTGCCAAGAGCCGATTGGCCCTGCCCAGGACCGCATTTTGTTCATGGAGCACGACTGGCAAATGCCGCCAACTTGCCGCCAGGACAGTCGGCACGCTTGGAAAACCGCCAAAGCCAACAACCGCCAAAGGCTTTAACCGGCCAAGAAGCAGGTGCGCCTGTAGCGTGCCCAGCGCCAAGGCGCCGGCACCCCGAATTTTGGCGCCAAGGCCGCCGCTGGGACTTTTTGCGGCGATCCGATGGACAGCTAACCGCTGGCCTGCGATTTCCAGCGCTTCGCCGCGACCATCGGTAAACAAAATAGGGGTTATGCCGCGTGCGGCTAAGATCTCGGCCAAGGCTTTGGCGGGAAAAATATGGCCGCCCGTGCCGCCAGCGGCAAGGATCACAGTGGACCTGCTCATGCGAACCCTCTCCCATCGCTGCGGCGGCGCGTCAGTGCCACGACCATGCCCATCGCCAGGGCCAAAGCCAGCAACGAGGAGCCGCCATAACTCATGAACGGCAAGGTCATGCCCTTGGCGGGCATTAGCTCTAAGGTTGAGGCCATATGGATTAATGACTGTAGGCC
>JBELLC010000211.1:0-2660 GCA_042088965.1 Nisaea sp.
GAGACCCTTTCCGGCGGCCAGCAACAGCGTGTGGCCATTGCCCGGGCTTTGGTTCAAAACCCGCAAATTATTCTGGCCGATGAACCCATCGCCTCCCTTGACCCCTTAAACGCCAAAGTGGTGATGGAATCGCTGCGCGATATCCATGATCGCGATGGCCTGACGGTGATTTGTAACCTGCACACACTGGATACCGCGCGGCAGTTTTGTGACCGCGTTATCGGAATGCGTGACGGCAAAATCGTTTTTGATGGCGCCTCCAGCGACTTAACCCGCGCCGAGGCGCGGAACATCTACGGTGCCGATGATGATTTTGAAGAGTCAATGACCTCGACCTCAATTGAAACGGTATCTGACGAGATAGCTCCGGCACTCGAAATGGCCTGAGTTGACCCCACGTCCATCGCCGGACGTATCCCCTCCTTCAAAAAGAGAGATTGAGTGATGAAAAAATTCGGACTTTTATCAGCGATTGCAATGGTAGCGGGTTTTGCGGCCACGGCAACTGCTGGCGAGATACCAACAATTGACGCCTCGAAATATGGCTTCAAAGAATTCCGTATGGGGATTCTTGGTGGTGAAAATACACAAGATCGTCAGAAGCAATATGAATGCTTCCTGCCATACATCACTAAAATGTTCCAAGTGCCTGCCAAGATCTTCGTTGCTAAAGACTACGCTGGAACCATGGAAGGCTTGCTCGGCAAGACCCTCGATTATGCTTGGTTGGGAGCGGCGGGTTATGCAGGCGTTTACCTACGGGATCAGGAAGCCGTTCGTCCCGTCATGACCCGGCGGTCAGTGGGCGGTGCGCTTGGTTATCATTCGGTTCTCGTCGCCCGCGCCGATTCCGGCATTGAGAATTTAGATGACCTTAAGGGCAAGGTCGTTGGTTATGCTGATCCAAACTCAACCTCAGGGTTTTTGATCCCCTCTATTGAGTGGAAAAAGCAAGGCTATGACCCTGATACCTTTTTCGGCAAAACCGTGTTCTCTGGCGGCCATGAAAACAACGTTCTTGCTGTTATGAATGGCGATGTTGTCGCTGGCGTCACCTGGGTGTCAGGTGTCGGCGAGTGGACCGAAGGTTACTCCCACGGCAACCTGCGCAAAATGGTGGATAAAGGCATCTTGAACATGGATGACCTGAAGATGGTTTGGATGTCGAAAGTTATTCCAAATGGCCCCGTTGTGGTCCGCAAGGACATGCCAAAAGAAATGTCGGACGTTATGTTTGACGCATTTCAGTACGTTCACAAAAACGACCCTGATTGCATGGAAGGCGTTGTTGGCGGCGAGATCGTTGAATGGGTCCCCATCGACCACAGCCATTACGAAACAGTTGTTGCTGCGCGTAAAGCCAAAATCGAAGCCAAGAAGAAAAGCAACTAGCACCTCATGATTGCACAGTCAGCCCTCGCGGGCTGACTGATTGCAGTGCTTTGGTCGACCTTAAAAAAAAAGAGAGCCATGATGCCCGTTGCTATCCCTGCACATCTTGCCAGCATTGAAACTGAACTGCATCGTCAATCACGCCTCCGCACAATTTACTCAGCGCTTGGCATTGGCATTCTTATCGTTTTTATGGTGTTCGGCTTTAATTCAGCCGATGAAGCCAATGCAGGTAGTTTCAGCGACGGCATTACTCGGCTATTTGATTTTCCAGCAGAAATTCTCCGCCTAACATTTGAGGCGGGATGGAGTTGGTTTGGCTTACTCTGGCATTACTTCCCCTACTTGGTTGAAACCATCCACATGGCCATGCTTGCGACCTTTATTGGCTTTGTTGGTGCGGTGATCATCAGCCTACTTGCCAGCAGCAATTTGATTACCAATAAGTTATTCGTCGCAACGATGCGGCGGTTAATGGATTTTTCGCGCGCCTTTCCAGAACTTGTTCTGGCAATGGTGTTGTTGTTTTTAATGGGTAAATCGGCCGTCCCAGCGTTAATTGCTGTCGCCTTTCATACCATTGGCGCCCTTGGAAAGCTGTTTTCTGAAGCCAATGAAAATGCCGACATGCGCCCTGTTGAGGGCCTAAAAGCAACGGGCGCAGGCTGGTTGCAACAAATCCGCTTTGGCATTATCCCGCAGGTTCTGCCTAACTACCTAAGTTATGGGTTGCTGCGCTTGGAAATTAATGTCCGTGCCTCAACAATTTTAGGCTTCGTTGGTGCAGGCGGCATTGGTGAACAGCTCACAGCCAATATTCAATGGACCTATGGTGCAGACGTGACAGCTATTTTTGTGCTGTTGATCTCCACCATTATTGCGCTGGATTATATTTCCCGATGGGTACGCGGCAAATTAATCGGCACCGGCAGCATGGTAGGAGCTTGATCAATGACCCCTCATAATGCCCGTTCCGAACAGCTTCGCCATCAATATGCTGCGGTAATTCATCCAAGCTGGCGCAGTCGTCTCGCCCCCTTAAGCATCGTTGCGATTGGCTTTTTATATTTAGTCTATCTTTTCTTCTATTTTGATTTTGCAAATATCGCTGACCGTTGGCGAACAGATCGGGCGCAGATTTTTGCCCTCGATTCTTACGCCTATAAAGTTCATGTGGAAACAAAATGGCGCGATATCTCAAAATTAAAGGTCACGCTCGAGGGCAGCCGCTGGGAAACTTACAAGACCTTGCCAAGCTGGATCGACCA
>JBELLC010000062.1:0-11832 GCA_042088965.1 Nisaea sp.
AGGATCGAAAAAAACTCAGCCTTTCAGGGCGAGGCAAGCTGTCCTTGTCGAAAACCGTTGAGACATCGCAAGTTCGCCAAAGCTTTTCGCATGGACGCTCGAAAACAGTCCAGGTCGAGGTGCGCCGACCAACCCGGGTCAAAAAGCCTGTCGTGCTTGGCGGGAAAGAGGCACCAAAGGCACCTGAGCCTGTTGTTGAAGTTGTTCAACCTGAGGCCGCCAAGCCGGAAGTTGCTGCCACCGAGGACAAATCGGTTACCAATTTGACCGAGGTTGAACGGGCCGCCCGTGAACGGGCCCTGCAACAGGGCATGAAACATGATGATGACGGTGCCACCAGCGCTGTCACCAAGGTATCTGCTGCAATAGCGGCCGATGCGGGTGCCGAGGTCGCAGAACCTGTTGTACCTGAAGTACCAGAAGTGCCCTTAACACGCCGCGAAATTGAGGTTCAGGAAGCCCGCAAGATCGCCGATGCAGAGGCTGCCGCCGCAAAGGCGGAGACCGATCGTTTGGTGGAAGAGGAAGCAGCCCGTCAAGCGCGCGCCGCCGCCGAACGCGCGGCGCAAAAGCTCGAAGAAGACAACGCCGCTGCAAAGGCCAAAGCCGCAGCGCCTGCCGCCGAGCCCCGCAGCCCCGCAGCGCCAGCGGCCGTTGCCGCCGAGGAAGACGCCAACCCACGCAACCGCCGGCGCACAACCGCCGACGCACCAGGCCGAAAACAGCCTGCAGCCCGCCGTGGCGAGCAACGCCGCAGATCAAGCAAGCTGACCATCTCTGAAGCGTTAAGCGACGGCAGCGAACGGGTCCGCAGTTTAGCGGCCATGCGTCGTGCCCGCGAACGCGAAAAAGCCCGCTTGCAGGACAGCGGCGGCGATAACGCCAAACAGGTCCGTGATGTGATCATTCCCGATAACATTACCGTTCAAGAGCTGTCTAATCGGATGGCCGCACGCGGCGCCGATTTGGTTAAATCACTGATGAAAATGGGCGTCATGGCGACCATTAATCAGGTGATTGATGGCGACACAGCAGAACTTCTGGTGCAGGAATTTGGGCACACCCCGAAACGCGTGTCCGAAGCTGATGTGGAAATTGGTCTGGTGGGCGAAACGGACGCTTCTGAACTGCTGAAAGCACGGCCACCTGTGGTCACCGTAATGGGTCATGTTGACCACGGTAAAACCTCGTTGCTTGACGCCTTGCGGCGCACCAGCGTCGTCAGTGGCGAAGCTGGCGGCATCACGCAACATATTGGCGCCTATCAGGTTAATCTGAAATCTGGTGACAAGATCACCTTCTTAGATACCCCAGGTCATGCGGCCTTTACCGAGATGCGGTCAAGGGGGGCAACGGTTACTGACTTGGTGATTTTGGTGGTCGCCGGCGATGATGGCATTAAAGAGCAAACTGTCGAAGCTATCCGCCATGCCAAAGCGGCCGAGGTGCCTGTCATTGTTGCGATTAACAAAATGGACAAGCCCGAGGCGGATGCCCAACGTGTGCGCAATGAGTTGCTGCAGCATGAAATCATCGTCGAGGAAGTTGGCGGCGATGTCATGGCGATTGAAGTTTCTGCCATGCAAGGGACAGGCCTTGATGCCTTGGAGGAAGCCATTCTGTTGCAAGCCGAGGTTATGGAATTGCAAGCCAATCCAGACCGGGCGGCCAACGGCACCGTGATTGAGGCGAAAATGGAACGGGGCCGCGGCAGTGTTGCCACGGTTCTGATCCAACGCGGCACGCTGAGCGTTGGTGACGTTTTTGTGGCAGGCGCTGAATGGGGTAAAGTGCGTGCCTTGATTGATGATCGCGGCCAAAACTGTAAAATCGCTGGACCAAGCTTCCCCGTTGAAGTTCTTGGCCTGGGTGGCACACCGCTTGCTGGTGATGATTTTGTGGTTGTCGACAGCGAAGCACGCGCCCGTGAAATCGTTGACTACCGCCAGCGTGTCCTGCGCGAGAAGCAAGCGACCGCCGGCGCGCGCGGCACGGTCGAGCAGATGTTGACCAAGATCGCCTCTGGCGAGGCGCGGGAAGTCCCTGTGGTCATCAAGGCCGATGTGCATGGTTCACTTGAAGCGATCCGCTCGACCCTTGATAAGCTGGTCAATGATCAGGTGGCGATGCGGGTGCTGCATGGTGCCGTTGGCGGCATTAACGAGTCAGATGTCACCTTGGCACAGGCCTCTGGCGCGATTGTGATTGGCTTTAACGTCCGGGCCAACCCACAAGCCCGCGACCTGGCGCGCCGTGAGAGCATCGATATTCGTTACTATTCGATCATCTATAACTTGATCGATGACATGAAGGTCGTTCTCACCGGCCTGATGGCACCTGATTTGAAAGAAGAGTTCTTAGGCAATGCCGAAGTGAAAGAGACCTTCAACATTACCAAAGTCGGTAAGATTGCAGGCTGTATCGTCACCGACGGCAGCATCCGCCGTGGTGCCAAGGTCCGCTTATTGCGCGATAATGTGGTCATCCATGAAGGCACGCTGAAAACCCTTAAACGCTTTAAAGACGAGGTCAAGGACGTGCGCGAAGGCTATGAATGTGGGGCTGCCTTCGAGGGCTATAGTGACCTGCAAGTAGGCGATATTATCGAGTGCTTTGATGTCAAAGAGATTATTCGCGATTTTGAAGCCATCGAGCAACCTACTGCTGCTGCCTCTGGAAGCACATAAACTGAGACGTAGATATGGCTCGCGGTCGGACCACAGAGAATGGACAGGGGGGTAAAGCGCCCAGCCTGCGCCAACAACGCGTTGGCGAAGAAATTCGCCATGCTTTGTCAGAACTGCTGCGCCGGGACAGCTTACGCGATCCGGCATTGGCAGGCGTCTCAATTACCGTTACCGAAGTATCGGTCAGCCCCGACCTAAAAAATGCCAGTTGTTATGTTATGCCATTGGGCGGCGAAGATTTGCCACCTGTATTGGAAGCTTTGGGCCGGGCAGCATCGTTTTTGCGCGGCCAATTGGCAAAACAGGTGCGCTTGCGCCATATCCCCAATCTGCGCTTTCACACCGATGAAAGTTTTGAGACCGCCAGTAAAATCGACCAGTTGTTCCGTCACCCCGCCGTCGCCCGAGACCTTCAGGGAGATGACGACGGCGATCATCAGGGGCAGACAGATGATACCCCAGCGGCAGGTAGCTAGCTGATGGCATCACGTCGACGCGGTAACCCAGTGCACGGCTGGGTCATTCTGGATAAACCCGGGACAGTCACCTCAACCCAGGCCGTTGGTGCTGTACGGCGGGTCTTTAACGCCAATAAAGCAGGCCATGCCGGCACGCTTGACCCGATTGCCACCGGCATATTGCCAATCGCCCTTGGGGAGGCGACCAAAACCGTTCCCTATGTGATGGATGCCAGCAAAGATTACCATTTCGTGCTGCGTTGGGGACAAGCAACGACCACTGATGACATTGAAGGCAGTGTTATCGAAACCAGTGACCATCGCCCCGAGCCAGCTGCAATCAACGCCGCGCTGAAGGCGTTTATTGGCCATATCGAGCAAACACCACCGAAGTTTTCAGCGGTTAAAATCGCTGGCCAACGGGCCTATGATTTGGCCCGCAATGACATGCCCGTGACGATTTCCAGTCGTATCGTGGATATCCGACATTTTTCCTTGGTTGAGATGATTGACCATGATCATGCCCGCTTTGCGGTCACGTCAGGCAAGGGCGCTTATATGCGCTCATTAGCCCGGGATTTGGCGCGTGCCCTTGGCACAGTGGGACATATTGCAGAGCTGCGCCGCCTGCGCGTTGGACCGTTTTCACTGGCGCGGTCGATTTCACTGGATTCTTTGCGGTCTTTGGAGCATATTCCGGCCGCTTTCGAACACCTCTTACCTGTTGATACAGCGCTGGACGACATCCCGGCTCTTGTTCTTCAAGGCGAAGAGGTTACCCGCCTGCGTCACGGGCAACCGGTATCGGTCTTTCGTGTGATGGATCGAAGCCGATTGGCCGATTTGCAAGAAGGAGACCTGGTCTACGCCACCGATGGCGAACAACCAGTTGCGATTTCACGCATTGACGGTGGGCGAGTTTGTCCGATCCGTGTTTTAAACTTTTAAGGAATGGATTTACGATGTCGATTACACCCGAGCGTAAACAAGAACTGATCGTCGAATTTGCCACCAAAGAAGGCGATACCGGCTCCCCCGAAGTCCAGGTCTCGATTTTGACCGAGCGGATTTTGAACCTGACGGAGCATTTGAAAATCCATAAGAAAGATTTTCATTCCCGCCGTGGTTTGTTGATCATGGTTGGCCAACGCCGCCGCCTGCTCGACTACCTCAAGGGTAAGGACGAGGGCCGTTATCAAACTTTGATCCAACGTTTGGGTCTGCGCCGCTAACCATCGCGTCACGCATTACGTGCGTCGGGCGAGGCATCCGGATCAAGCGGATAAATCGGCCGGCGCACATTTTTGAAGACCAAGCTGTCATAGTCGGAGGTACAAACCCCGACACCAGCGCATTCAACCACTGTTTTTGCCAGACTGCCAAGCCCGGCGCGCCAATGCACGCGACTTTTCAGCATCATATAACGCTTCTGCCGCGGGTCAATCCCCAGGCTCAGGAAGCAGGCCAGATCATTTGGCTCCACATGATATGAGATCACCACTATTTCCGCCTTGCCGGTATCGAGCACCACCGTTGGCCCCATATCGCCGCGCAGCCCGCGGTTCATCGGCCCTTGGTTGGTAAACCGGCCATCCGAGATGAGCTTAACCCGCCCCGTGACCGACAACGGCGCCGCTGTATGGGCGACTGTCGGCAAATCATTTTTGCCGCCAAGATCGACCGTCACCTGCTGACCAATGCCAGCAGCGATGATCTCCTGCACCGCGTCCGGGTCACAAACTGCAAAGATCGCCACATCTTCCAGCCCAGCCTCAAGTATTTCTTTGATGACCGCCATCGTGTCCATCGAGCCGCCAGAGGCGGCATTATCATAATGGTCAAGCAAGACAATCGGCCCCTCGCTTAATCCGCGCGCGCGGGCAATGGACTGTGCCAAAGGTTCGATCTCATAAATAAAATCTTGCCGCCGCTGCCACGCCAAATCCAGAAGCCTATCACACATCTGTTGGGCGGCACGCTGATCACCATCGGTGACCACCACCGCCGACGAGCCCGCAAGGCGAATATCGGCATGCGGGAAGCCTGTGAAAAAGCTGGCGGATAATGCGCCCTCTTGTTCAAACTGGCGGGCCAACTCTTGGATCTCATGATTGGGACCATCTGCCGTGCCTTGGCGCATAACATGCGGCAGCATCGGCCGATTACCCCAGGCCATGGTTGGCCGGCGACCGGTTTTAACCATCTCAATCAACGGCTTGCCCGCCCGCAAGCCTGTCTCATAAATATCCGTATGCGGATAGGTCTGATAGCCAGCAACAATATCGGCAGCATCAATGATATCGGGATAGAGATTGGCATGCATATCGAGTGCCACGGCAATCGGCACATCGGGCGCAATCTCGCGCAATCGGCGTAACAACGGACCTTCACCGTCTTCCCGGCTTTCCGTGACCATGGCGCCATGTAAATGTAACAACACCCCATCACAGCCCGCGGCCACAGCTGCACAAATTTTATCAGTCATAAAATCATAGGCAGCATCTTCCACCGGTCCGCTTGGCGCGGCACTGGCAGCCAAGGCCATGTCGATCTCGGCAGCGGCTGCTTCAGCTAACTCCAGATAAGCCCCCAGCGCCGTTCCTGTGCCCGCATAGGCAGCACAGGCTTCTGCGCCATGCAAAGGCTCAGGGATCACATTATCGCGGGAAAACCGAGCCAATGGCGTTGGCACAGGCGAAAATGTATTGGTTTCATGTTGCATCATGGCGATGACAAGGCGCATGGCGGCAGCATCCTTTCTGAGTTCTGGCAAAACGCGGACCAACAGACACGCGACGTGATACCATCCAAATGAGTCCACAGACGAGGCGTCGGAAAACGACCCCACCATGATCTTAAGCTGTAAACAGGACCGGGTTCAATTGAATGCCCAACAGTCAGGGGATTTTTATGCCCGCGTTAACGGTCGCACGGCGGCATTGACGCCAATAAGCCAGAAGGGTCATCGGTTATAATCGCATCAAGCCCAGCCGCTCTTAGCGTGGCAGCACGGGCCGACTCATTGACCGTATAGGCCGCTGCCAAAAACCCCGCGCGATGGATTTCCGCGATATGCGCGGCTGTGAGCGCTTGCTGTCCAACATGGATCGAAACACAGCCAAGGGCAGTAGCGGTACGTTGCCAGTCACAGTTTAAATCATCACACAACAGGCCACAGGACCAGGTCGGGGCATGATCTGCGCACCAGGAAATGGCGCGCCAATCAAAACTGGTCAAGAGCAGGCGTTCCGGTGGAAACTGATGGGCCGCTAAAATATCAACGGCAACCGCCGCTGTCTCAGCCCCGCGGCCGGCACAGGGTTTAATTTCCAAATTCAGACCCAGGTTAAGGGCTCGCAGACGGTCAAGCGCAGCGCTCAGCGTGGGCACAGCCTCGCCCGTAAAAGCCTCACCAAACCAACGGCCCGCGTCCAAACGGGCGATTTCAGCCCAGGTCTTTTCACGCACCGGCCCGACACCATTGGTGGTCCGGTCCAACAGATCGTCATGCATCAAAATAGCGACGTTATCGGCGCTGAGCTTAACATCAACCTCGACCCAGCGGGCGCCTGCTTTTTGGGCAGCAGATAAACTGGCGAGGGTATTTTCAGGGGCCACAGCGGCGGCACCGCGATGGCCGATGAGACCAGGTAAATCAACACGCATTCGCCGCCCCCAAAGCAAGCCGAGATGTGAAAAGAGGGGCCAGCGGCCCCTCTTTTTAGCGTTATCTTAGTCGCGGCGACGCGGCGCCCGCGGCTTGCGTGTCTGCTCGCTCTCAGGCCGGCCTTCTGGCTCTAAATCTTCGCCCGTTTCCTGATTAACCGCCCGCATCGACAATTTGACCTTGCCGCGATCATCAAAGCCGATGACTTTGACTTGCACGCTATCGCCATCATTCACGATATCGGTGGTTTTGGTGGTCCGATCAGCTTGCAATTCACTGATATGCACCAAGCCATCACGGTTGCCCATGAAGTTCACAAAGGCCCCAAAATCAACGGTTTTCACAACTTTACCAACGTAAACCACATTCATTTCTGGCTCAGCGGTGATGCCGCGGATCCAGTCAATGGCAGCTTGCCCAGAGGCATCATCCATGGCCGCCACCTTAATGGTGCCGTCATCATCGATATCCACCTTTGCGCCAGTAACCTCACAAATCTCGCGGATAACCTTACCGCCAGAACCGATAACATCGCGGATCTTGTCCTTTGGCACGCTGATGGTGGTGATCCGCGGCGCATTCGCCGAGACGCCATCACGGGCCCCCGTTAAAGCTTTGGCCATTTCATCAAGGATGTGCAAGCGGCCATCACAGGCTTGGCCAAGGGCCACTTCCATGATCTCGCGGGTAATTGAGGTGATTTTGATATCCATCTGCAACGAGGTCACACCAGCAGAGGTTCCGGCTACTTTAAAGTCCATGTCACCCAAATGATCTTCATCACCCAGAATGTCTGACAAAACAGCAAACCGATCACCTTCTTTGATCAGACCCATGGCGATCCCTGCCACCGGACGCGGCAAGGGCACGCCAGCATCCATTAATGACAATGAGGTGCCGCAGACCGTTGCCATTGAGGACGAGCCATTGGATTCTGTCACCTCAGAGACCACCCGCATGGTGTAGGGGAAGTCTTCTTTGCTGGGCAGCAAGGGCTTCATCGCCCGCCAGGCTAATTTGCCATGGCCAATTTCCCGGCGTCCCGGCGAGCCAACCCGTCCGGCTTCTCCAACCGAATAGGGGGGGAAGTTATAATGCAGCATGAAGTGCTCGCGATATTCACCTTCAAGGGCATCGATGATCTGCTCATCCTGACCTGTCCCCAGGGTGGCGACCACCAGGGCTTGAGTCTCACCACGGGTAAACAAGGCAGAGCCATGGGCGCGTGGCAGAATACCAACTTCTGAAACGATCGGGCGCACGGTCTTGGTGTCCCGGCCATCAATCCGCAAGCCGGTATCAAGGATCGAGTTACGGACAATGTCAGCTTCCATTTTCTTGAAGATTTCGCCCGCAACTTTCTTTTCGCCGTCATCTTCAATCAGCGCCATCGCTTTATCTTTGGCACCTGCAATCTGATTTTGCCGTTCGCTCTTATTTGGCTCTTGGTAAGCAGTCCGCAAATCGTCTTCAATGACTTTGAAGCGATCGGCAACTGTCGCCAGCTCAGCGGCTGGTGGGGGCACGTCAATCGGCTCTTTGGCACAAGCTTCAGCCAGATCGATGATCGCATCGATCACTGTTTGCATTTGCGTGTGACCATAGACAACCGCGCCAAGCATAATGTCTTCCGACAGCTCTTGAGCCTGCGATTCAACCATCAACACGCCTTCTTGGGTGCCGGCAACAATCAGATCAAGGTCGCTGCTGGCCATCTCATCCATGGTTGGATTGAGAATG
The DNA here is from genome assembly GCA_042088965.1 of Nisaea sp. Classification (GTDB taxonomy): domain Bacteria; phylum Pseudomonadota; class Alphaproteobacteria; order Thalassobaculales; family Thalassobaculaceae; genus TMED26. Next base: position 8,553 of record JBELLC010000062.1, read on the forward strand.
AAGTCACCCTCCTTATACCCCACCCGGCAACCGCCGATCGGCCCCAGGAAGGGCAAACCCGAAATCGTCAAAGCTGCTGATGTGCCGACCATGGCAACGATATCAGGATCGTTTTCCATGTCATGGGACAGCACGGTGCAGATGACCTGCGTTTCGTTCTTATAGCCCTTGACGAACAACGGCCGAATTGGCCGGTCAATGAGCCGCGAGGTCAGGGTTTCCTTTTCGCTCGGGCGGCCCTCACGCTTGAAAAAACCACCGGGGATTTTACCGGCAGCAAATGTCTTTTCTTGGTAATGAACCGACAATGGGAAAAAGTCGATCCCTTCGCGTGGCGTCTTGGCGCCGACAACGGTACATAGCACAGTGGTTTCACCCAGCGTGGCGACGACAGCGCCATCTGCTTGCCGGGCAATCTTGCCGGTTTCCAAAACCAGCTTACGACCACCCCAGTCAATTTCTTTACGATAAACGTCAAACATTTCTATCTCTGTCCTTACATCCGAATGGTCAAACACCACTGAAAATCTGCGCCATTGGCTTTCCGTGCTGGCCGTCTAACGGTGACAGCGTCGGCACAACAACGATTGAGAGTCAGGCGTTTTCAGGGGGTTTTTTTTCACGCCGAGTTCGGTCCTCTTTGGCGTTCGCGCGCACGCGATACATTAAATCTTACGATTGCTCTCTCAATTGCCGTCTCTTTGACACGGAAGCCCCCTTGGGTCAATCAATATCCACCGAAACAGGGGCGTGATCAGAGGCCTTTTCCCAACCTCTCACATGGCGATGTACTTCAGCGCTGCGAACCCGCGCCGCAAGCGCTGGTGTTACCCAAATATGATCCAGGCGGCGGCCTTTGTCGGCGGCTGACCAGTCACGGGCGCGATAGCTCCACCAGGAATATAAAGACTGCTCAGCCGGAATGACCTGACGCACCGCATCAACCCATTGGCTGGCCTCTTGAACCGCGGCCAAGGCGGCAATTTCAACCGGCGTATGCGAGACAACTTTCAGCAATTGCTTATGGTTCCAGACATCACTTTGCAAAGGTGCAATGTTCAGATCACCGACAAGAATCATCTCTGTCTGTGCACAACGCTTGGCCGTAAACCACGCCTGCATTTCGTCCAAAAATTGCAGCTTGTGGGCAAATTTATCGTTTTCCGTCGGGTCTGGCACATCGCCGCCCGCAGGCACATAAAAGTTATGGACTTCGATCCCGCCCATACAGGTGGCGGCAACATGTCGGCCATCAGCCCGGCCGCACCATTCAACAGCGGGCTGGGCGGTCAACGGCTGGCGGGAAATGGTTGCCACGCCGTTATACCCTTTAAAACCGCGGACAGCGATATGCGGATAGCCTGCCTGGACAAAAGCCTCGGTTGGAAATTGATGGTCCTGGGCTTTAATTTCCTGCAAGCATAGGACATCCGGGGCGACCTCATCCAGCAGCCGAAGAACCTGATCAATGCGCAGCCGCACCGAGTTAATGTTCCAGGTTGTAATGCGCATCAATCGCCCTTTCTGACACTTGGTTTCGGATCCTGTCCAGCCTCAAACGAGATCAATGCTGAGGTCGGTCAAACCGTCCACATGGCCTTGCAAGCGGTCGCCACGAGAGACAGCCGCCACGCCCTCTGGTGTGCCTGTAAAAATCAAATCCCCTGCCTTCAATTCCACCAGACTGGACAGATAGGCAATGGTCTCCGGAATCGACCAAATCAGCGCCGCCACGGTTGATTGCTGACGCATTTCGCCGTTTACCTTCAACCAAATTGCGGCATTATCAATTATCCCTGTTTCTGATTTTGGATGCATCGCTGCCATTGGCGCTGAATTATCAAACCCCTTTGCCATGCACCAGGGACGGCCCTGTTTCTTCGCCTCGGCTTGAATATCGCGGCGCGTCATATCCAGCCCCACGGCATACCCCCAGATCAGATCATTGGCGTCTTCGACGGCAATATCCTTACCGCCCGCTGCCAGGCCGACCACCAGTTCAATTTCATGATGCAGATCAGCGGTCGCAACGGGGTAATCCATTTTCCCGTCAGTCCGCACCGCGTCTGCTGGCTTCATAAAAAAGAACGGTGCTTCGCGGTCAGGATCATGGCCCATTTCCCGGGCATGGGCGGCATAGTTGCGGCCAACACAAAAAATCCGCCGCACGGGGAAGCTCTGATCCGAACCATGGATGGGAACGCTCGACGGGGTCCAGGGGGCAAGTACATGATCCATTTTGAGAACTCACTATCAATTTAGCCACTCATCAGCGGCGATGTTTCAAATGCGCTGTTCACTTAACCGCATGCTGCCAAGAAAACAAGGTTGGCGGATGGCCATCATTCGGCAGCTTGGCGGCGTTCCATCCGCTCGATTGCGCGCGCCTTACAGGCCGCTCCGAAGGCGGTGAATAGTTTTTGATTATGCGCCTCCAGCGGCCGCGGCCATTCTGGATGCCATTGCACACCCAAGGCGAAAGCAGGGGCGTCACGGACACTGATTGCCTCAATAATGCCATCGGGGCTGACCGCTTCAACCATGACCTTATCTGCCAGTTGATCAATCGCTTGTGCATGCAAGGAATTCACCAAGCGAGCGCTGTTGTCACCCCAAATTGAGGCCAACAAGCCTCCTTCTGTGACCGCGATCGAATGGGCAACACGATAGCGGGCGGCCCCCTCAACATCACGGCGCATGCGGTGATCAAAATGTCCCGGGAGATCAAATACCCGTTGGTGCAAACTGCCGCCAAAGGCCACATTCAGCTCTTGCAAGCCACGGCAAATGGCGAAAACCGGCACCGCCGCTGCAACCGCTGCCCGGATCAGCGGCAAGGTGGTGCCATCGCGGGCCGGGTCGTGGGCCGTGCCCGCAACACTGGCCGGGCCATCATATAAATGCGGTTCAACATTTGATGGACTGCCGGTTAACAACAAGCCATCCAGGTTTGCCACCAGCGATGCCACGTCCAAGGCTGACGCCAAGGCTGGAATCATCACCGGCACAGCTCCCGCATCAGCGGCCACTGCGGTGACATATTTTTCTGAACACCTCTGGTTCACATGACCGTCAACTTCCTGGCGACATGCAGACACGCCAACTAATGGTAACGCTGTCATGATCTTCTCCGTTAATAACAACTTCCGGCATCTTGAGAGGTTAGCATATCAACATGCTGCACGCAGTGCCGCAAATTTTGCCTGTTTGTCATCCCTCATGACACAGAGAAATGCTTATTGAGGCTGCGGGTCCGGGCGATGGCCGGGGGATGGCCGGG
>JBELLC010000062.1:11932-16987 GCA_042088965.1 Nisaea sp.
GATGGCCGGGGGATGGCCGGGCGCCCCGCCAAAGATTGATTAGCGTTCAGTTGGCATAAGATCGCTTGGTTGCTGAACAACAAACAAGTCTTCATCAAAGCCTTCGCCGCGCACCGTCTCAAGCAAGGTCACCCGCACTTCAGCACCCTCCACATCTGTGATCGTCCATTGCTTTAATTCAAAGGGCTTTTCGGTAAAGGCAAGGCTGAGGGTGCCTGTGTCAGGGTCATCGGGCTTACGAAAGGCGATGCGCAGCACGCCTGCGGCTTTCTCAATCGCTAAAATTTCGGTACTACTGGCCAATGAAATCGGGTCTTTCACTAAGACCGACAGCGGGGTGCGCGATACCGGCACCAAGGTCGTCTGCTCCAATTCGTTATCGGTGTAAGAAACCCAAGTGCCATTGGAAATGATCAAAATCGGGGTCGGCGGGTCATATTCAAAGCGCAGCCGCCCCGGACGCCAAAGATAAAACCGCCCGCGCGCCGTTTGGCCATTACTGGAGACTTGCAAGAACCGCGCGGCCATCGCTTTTAAGTCAGCGAAATAATCCTCGATCCTGGCAATATGGGCTTTTTGGGCCGCTGTCAGCGCCGCCGGGTCAAGCGCGGGCATGACATCCTGATTGGTGGTTTGAGCATGCGCGGCGCGGCCAAGAGACGGCCCCAAAAGTGGCTGTGTGCTGAGAGCCACCCATAAGCTGAGCGCCATCAGCAATGTTTTAAAAGTTCTCATGCTACAGATGTGGCCGACGATCGACTTGTTGACAAGGCCTAAGCGTCAGCGCTGTGGTCACCGACAAGGATTTCGCGTTTACCAACGTGATTGGCAGCACCAACAACACCATTTTTTTCCATCTGCTCAATAATTGTTGCTGCGCGATTGTAGCCAATTTTCAAATGCCGTTGAATGAAGCTGGTTGATGCCTTTCCCTCACGCGCGACCACGGCAACGGCGCGGTCATAGAGGTCATCACCACTGCCGGCACTGCTGCCGCCTGCCCCCCCCAACATGGCTTCAAAGTCACCTGTTTCGGCGTCATCATCATCGGTGATCGCTTCATTATATTCAGGCTCACCCTGAACTTTCAAATGGGCAACCACGTCTTCGACCTCTTCATCCGACACAAATGGTCCATGAACGCGGGTCACCCTGCCGCCGCCTGCCATATACAGCATATCGCCTTGACCCAGAAGTTGCTCAGCGCCTTGCTCGCCCAAAATTGTCCGGCTATCGATTTTCGAGGTGACTTGGAAACTAATGCGTGTGGGGAAGTTCGCCTTAATGGTGCCGGTAATCACATCCACCGATGGCCGTTGCGTGGCCATAATGACGTGAATGCCCGCCGCCCGTGCCATCTGCGCCAAACGCTGCACCGCACCCTCAATATCTTTACCGGCGACCAACATCAAATCAGCGACTTCATCAATCACCACGACAATGAAAGGCAAGGGTGAGAGATCAAGCGGCTCATCCTCATGCACAGGTTTACCTGTTTCAGAATCAAAACCCGTTTGCACCCGTCGTTTGAGCACCTCGCCTTTTTGCCGAGCTTCGGCCAAGCGCTTATTATAGCCTTCGATATTACGCACACCGAGCTTTGACATCGCGCGATAACGGCTTTCCATCTCGCGAACAGTCCATTTCAGAGCCACGATGGCTTTCTTCGGATCCGTGACCACGGGACTTAGAAGATGAGGAATACCGTCATAAACTGATAATTCCAGCATTTTGGGATCGATCATGATGAACCGGCATTGCTCCGGTGTTAACCGATACAGCAGCGACAGGATCATGGTATTCACCGCCACCGATTTTCCTGACCCCGTGGTACCAGCGATCAAGAGATGCGGCATGCGCGCCAAATCGACCGTCACCGGCGCGCCGCCAATGTCCTTGCCAAGACCAATACCCAATTTTATACCATTGGCGTCAAACGCAGCGCTTTGCAGCAATTCCCGTAAAAATACTGTTTGCCGCCCTTGATTGGGCAATTCAATGCCAATGGCATTGCGCCCAGGGACAACCGCCACCCGCACCGAGATCGCGCTCATCGAGCGGGCGATATCGTCTGCCAAACCAATCACACGCGACGACTTGGTGCCTGGTGCTGGCTGCAACTCATACAAGGTGACAACCGGCCCATGACTGACTTTGGTAATCTCACCTTTCACACCGAAATCTTGCAGCACCGTTTCCAGCATGCGGGCATTGGCTGATAAGGCATCGTTATCAGGTTGATTATGTGCCTGTTCCGTTGGCGGCGTGAGCAGCTCGATATCTGGTAGGTCAAAGTCAGCCTCTGGTCCCAGATCAAGTTTCGTTTGCCGAGAACGATCCACAACGTGCGTTTTTGCTTTTACTTGCACCTTTGGGCGTTTTTGCGTGGTCACTGACAGGCTACGATTTTTTGCCACGGGCGACCCTACAAGCGCTGATGAGATGCCATGATCTCGCCCCTCAGCACCATCAAAGCGCGGCTCCTGGCGGACAGCTTGCCAGCTTTCGGTGATGGTTTTACCGCGCCCCCAAAGATCCCGGCGCAGCCCATTGCCGCGCCGCCACCCGCGCCGTAAAAAACCCCAAATAGGCGGCCCGGAGGCAAAAATAATGCGCACCAAGCGCCCCCATTCAGCCAGGCTTAATCCCAAACATGGGCCAAGCAACGCCAGCGTCAGAAGCCCATAACCAAGCCCAACCTCGATCCGACCAATCGCCCATGATGCAGGTATCACGGCCGTGCTCATTAAAGTGCTCGTCTTGGTCAGGATAAGATCGCCTGCAAACCCGCCCATACCGGCTGGAAACGGCCAACTTTCGGGTTTTTCAATGGCCGCCATAACAGCAGCAGCCGTTAATAACGCCATCGGCAAGCAGGCCAGCTTTAACCACGCACGGCGCCATTTGACAAACAGCAAACGTAGCCCCCAAACAAACAGGATCATGGCCAAAACATAGGCTGCAGTTCCAATGGTTTGCAGGACCACGTCGGCAACAATGGCCCCATACACGCCGAGAGGGTTTTGAATCGATGTCAGAGCGGTCGAATTCAGCGATCCATCGCTTGCATCATAGCCAATGAAAGTGATCAACAGGACCACAGCGGCGGCGGCCAATAGCACGCCAGCAGCTTGGCACAGCAGCCTCAGCATAGCATTTTTCAGCTCGGCAGAGATAAATCCGCCGCTGTCAAGGGGACGCGATGTGGACGCCATTTTTCTCTCCAGATCCGCTCACATGGCAAATAACCTCATAATGATAGCAGCTTATGAATTATTATTAAAGTCACACATGAGAAAAACAGGCTTCAGAAAAATAGCCCTGCGAAAATGGCGCCTGAAAAAAGAGACCGCAGCAGGTTTAGAAACCTTGAAACCATCTTTGGATATGGCAAAAAATAAAAAAAGGCCCAGAAGCGAACTTCTGGGCCAGTTAGGTGAGGGAATGCTGCCGTCAAACTGACGGCGGTTTCGGGGCGGTTAATCAGACAACCTGAGAACCACGGCCGAACTCGGGATAGGCTTCCAGGCCACATTCCGACTGGTCGAGCCCAACGAACTCTTCCTCTTCGGAGACACGGATACCTATAATTGCTTTCAAGATGAACCAGACGATGGATGTTGTGACGACCACAAAGGCGCCAATCGCAACAATACCAATGAACTGGGTTGAGATAGAGGCACCGCTGAAGGCAACAGCGAGTGTGCCCCAGATGCCCGCCACCAGGTGAACAGGGATGGCACCAACAACATCATCAATTTTCAACTTATCAAGAAGTGGCACAGCAACGACAACCAACAGACCACCAACAGCGCCGATGAAGATCGCCAGACCCGGGCTTGGGGCCAATGGTTCGGCGGTAATCGCCACCAAGCCACCCAGAGCGCCGTTCAAGGTCATTGTTAGGTCAACTTTTTTGTACAACACCTGTGTCAGGATCATCGCGATCACAACACCGGCGGCAGCCGCCAGATTGGTGTTGATGTAAATGGTGCCAATATCGCGGATGTCCGCCGCTGAGCCCATGGCTAACTGTGAGCCACCATTGAAGCCAAACCAGCCCATCCAAAGGATGAACGTGCCCAATGTCGCCATTGGCAAGTTTGAGCCTGGCAGGGGGTTGACCTGGCCGTCAGCGCCGTACTTGCCTTTGCGGGCACCCAAAATAATGGCACCGGTCAGGGCCGCCCAGCCGCCAACGGAATGGACAATCGTTGAGCCTGCGAAGTCAGAGAACCCCATTTCGCTGAGCCAACCGCCGCCCCAGGTCCAAGACCCTTGGATTGGATAAATCACGCCGGTCAGCAAAACCGAGAAGATCAGGAACGGCCAAAGCTTAATCCGCTCGGCCAGCGCGCCCGACACAATCGAGCAGGTGGCGGCGACAAAGACCATTTGGAAGAACCAGTCAGAACCAGCCGAATAGGTTGCAGCATCTTCCGCGGCTGAAAATACACCGTCAGCGTTGATCGGGTCTTCAGCCGACCAAATGGCCAGCGAGCCAATCCAACCACTCACGTCGAGATACATTAGGTTATAACCGATGAGCCAATACATCAGGCCCGCGATGGAATAGAGACCAATATTCTTGGTACATTGCATGGCGGCGTTTTTGGTGCGGACCAAACCAGCTTCCAGCATCGCAAAGCCGGCGGCCATCCACATGACCAAAAAACCATGCATCAAGAATGACAGCGTGTTGAAGACAAATGCTGTTTCGGTTTCGACGGCCGCTGAAGCTGGCAACGCCGTTAACACAAGTGCCGCGGCAGCCAGAGGTGCAGACCGGCAAATGGTTTTTAAATGTTTCATTTTCCCTCCAATATCTTTGGTCTTTGATCGGTCCGCGCGGCCCAAAAGGCGCTGGCGAACGGTCTAGCGTTTCAAGCGCCGTGCCAAAAATATCTAAAATATTTTATTTCGAAAAAACAACGGCTTATGGGTTTTTAAATTTTGGCTTGATGCATTGAGCGTCATTTTATTGCCTAATTATTAACCATAAAAAACACGTTGCCCTTTTTTTGTGCGATTGCCAGGCGACGGACACTCGCCTTT
>JBELLC010000063.1:0-2220 GCA_042088965.1 Nisaea sp.
TTGGCCCGCTGCGGCTGCAATCGCTGGGTGATATCAGCCGCCAAGAGTTACAAGCGCATATTGACGCGAATTTGGCGACTGTTCCGTGGTTGCCGTCCTCATCTCGGCAGGTTTTTTACGCTGTTGGCGGTGCGTGGCGTAATTTAGCCAGCGCCCATATGGAGCGGGCGCATTACCCGGTCGAAATTTTGCACGGCTATGAACTTGAACAGGACAGGCTAAGACGGTTTTTGAAAAAAATCAGCCGGCTATCGGCGGAAGACCTATGGCGGTTAAAAACGGTGTCAAGGCGGCGCCAGGCGATTCTGCCTGTGGCAGCTTTGGTGTTGGACAGGTTGCTAAAGATTTGTCGCCCTCGGCAGATTGTTTTTTCGTCATTTGGTTTGCGGGAAGGCCGTTTGTTTGCTGAAATGCAGGGCCCTGTGCGTGCCCAAGATCCGCTGTTAAGTGGCTGTGCTGATTTGGCGCTGCGGTCTGGACGGCGACAACATGACTTTAATTTGATTTTTAAGTGGCTGAAACCGCTGTTCACCGACTTTGACCTGGATCATGACAGGGTTTTACAGGCTGCCTGCATCCTCAGTGATATCGCCTGGTCTGGATATCCTGGCCATCGCGGTGAGCAAGCATTTTTGCGGGCATTACATTTGCCAATTGGTGGCATGGATCATCGTGAGCGGGTGCTGATTGCCATGATCTTATACGCCCGTTATGCCGGGCATCTGCAAAGCCCTTTGGTGAGCCGTGTTGTAAATCTGGTCAATGCTGATGCGCAAAAACGGGCGCTGGCGATTGGACGGGCGCTTCGATTTGGCTTAAGCCTGTCGGCGGGTAAGCCTGAAATTCTTGCACGGAGCCATTTTGAAATCACCAAGGATGGCCGTGCGAAATTACATTTTGCAGCTGAGCTGGCACCTTTATTCGTCAACACAGTGCGTCAGCGTGCTGATGAGCTCGGCAAGGCATTGGGCCGCGATATTATCCTCCACGCAGCTGCGCTTGCAGGGCCTTAATTGTGGCGATGGTTTGCGCCTTTACCTGCCATCACAGTTTAATCGGGACGATATTCCCCGCGTGCATTGTTAAGGCAAGCTTACCCTGTTTGAGGGCGATCGCTGCATCGCCAAAAATCTCCCGCCGCCAGCCAGATAGAGCGGCGACATCGGCGTTGTCATCATCGGCAATAAGGTCAAGATCGCTCATATTTGCAACAAGCTTTTGAGCCACGCCATATTCTTCGCATTGAAGTTTTAAAAGTACTTTCAATAATTCGACAACAGGCTCGCGTCCGCGCCGAGGCTTTTGTCCGGTTTCCAATACCGGCCAATTTGATTTGTCACTGGTCACCCCGCGTTTTACCGCGTGCAGGATTTGGGTGCCAAATTTGCCCTTGGCGACATTCTCTGAAATCGATCGTGAGCGGGCCAGCTCATCGGCGGTTTGAGGGGCGCTTGCTGCGATATCAGCCAGCACTTCATCACGAATAATTCGATTACGTGGCTGGTTACGGCTGCGGGCTTCGAGCTCACGTAAGGCGGCAATTTCACGCAAAACGGCTAAAGTTCTTGGCTTCGGATTACGAATTTTTATGCGTCGCCAAGCGTCCTCTGGGGCAACCTGATAGGTGCCAGGGTCGTTTAAGATCTTCGTCTCGTCTGTTAACCAATGTTCCCGACCATTGGCGGCCAGTTTTGCCTCCAAGGCTTCAAAGACAGGGCGTAAATGGGTGACATCACTTAGGGCGTAATCTAATTGCCGCTGGCCCAGCGGCCGGCGCGACCAGTCGGTAAAGCGTGAACTTTTATCGATATCAAGGTTAACGATATCTTTCACCAAACGATCATAGCTTACAGCGTCCCCAAAACCACAGGCCATGGCGGCAATTTGGGTATCGAAAATCGGCTGCGGCACAGCACCCGCAAGATTAAAAAATATTTCAATATCTTGGCGCGCCGCATGGAAGACTTTTAAGATTTTAGGATCGGCCATGAGCGCAAATACGGGAGCCAGATCAATGCCATTGGCCAACGGGTCAATGATCGCTTCTGCGCCTTCGGCAGCGATCTGTAGCAGGCAGAGTTTAGGGTAATAGGTGTGTTCTCGCATAAATTCAGTATCGACAGTAATGTATCTCGATGTCTGAATGCGGTGACAGAAAGAGTCGAGTTCCGCCGTTGTGGCGATGACGTGCATAACAGAAAATGCTCCTAAGGTTGATGA
>JBELLC010000063.1:2320-16708 GCA_042088965.1 Nisaea sp.
TTGGGTCCGTGCAAGATCGGCGCATGGCCAACCGTCTGGCGTCACGCTTTGTATCCTATGGGACTTATGTGGTGGCTGTTGGTATCGCGGGTGATCAATGGCACCGGGTTATCATTGACGCCAAAACGTTGGATGGTGCCAAATCATTACGGCAGCAATTGGGACGTATCGACGGCCAAAATCCATGGATCAGGACGAAACGGTCGCGTCAGGGCTGAGCCAGCTGTGCTCTGTCTATTGCGCTAAAATGATGTGCCCATGTGGCGTCACAATTGCAGGGCGTGCCTTTGACGGGTGGTTTTTGTGGCGTACATGGTTTTGTCAGCGGCATTTAAGAGTGCGTCCTCTGTCTCACTCCCATCATATGCCTGACAACCAATGCTGGCCTTAATGGCAAGTTTTGTCTGGTTGTGCACGATGGTTTGACCGTTCAAATGCGCCTCAAGAGCAGCAATGCGCTTTTGCCCATCGGTTGCGTCCGCGCTTGGCATGAGGATCGCAAATTCATCACCACCAAAGCGCGCAACCGTGTCCGTCTCGCGCACAAAACCGCTCAGGGACTTGCCAACAGCCACGAGCATGCAATCCCCCGCAAGATGTCCATAAGCGTCATTCACAGATTTGAAATCATCAAGATCGATAATGATAACCAAGCCCCTCGTTGATTGGCGGCGCGCTTGTGCAATGGCTTTGCCAAGATGATGACGAAACCCGCGGCGATTGAGCAATCCCGTTAATTCATCAGTAACTGAAAGACTTTCCAAATGGTCAATACGGCGTTGTTGACGTTCAATCCGCGCTTCTGCTTCGGCCATGGCAATTGCCGCGAGATGTAAGGCTGCTTCGGGATCAAGGCGCTCTTGGTCGTCCAAATTGAGTTGACTGGATTGGTGAAGGTTATGACGAACGCGCGTGAGTACCGCCCCCACAGCATGCAGATTAGATTTTGTGCCCGTCTCTTTTAAAGATGCGGGTAATGTCGTGGTATTGGCGTTTAAGTCGATCATGGCAAAACTCTATCGTGGCGTTTCGATGAGTTAACGCATAAATTGTGCCAGAATTGATTGGGTGGCATGGGCGCGGTGAATAGCCCTCTCAGATTGACAAAGGATGGTGGTGTGATGGTGGGTTTTTTAGGGCAAGTGAACATGACCCGGGCAGGGCTGCGATGTGCTCTGACGCTTATTTTTTCCAGTGCGGTTGTCGATCTCGCTGCGGCCGCGGTGAGCATTGACCCCCACAGAGCGATCTATGATGCCGCGTTGAAATGGACAGATGGCAGCATTACCGATATTCAGGGCCGAATGGTCTTTGAATGGCAGGATTCCTGCAAGGGATGGGCGGTTCGTCAACGTTATGTCTTGCGTTTCTTTGGCGATAACGGAAACAGTCAAGATATTAAAACGGCCTATGAATCCTGGGAAGACAAGTCTGGGGCAATCTATCGCTTTAACGTCAAACATGGCGGCACCGGTAGCCGGCAAGAGACATTGGAGGGGTTTGCAAATCGTACCGGGCCTGAGAGCCGCCGCAACGGACAGGCCGTTTTCACAAGTCATGATGATGAGACTTTTACCTTACCAGGGGGAACATTCTTCCCCAGTGGTCATACAATTGCCCTGATTGATCACGCCTCACGCGGTAAAAAATTCCTAATGGCTGACGTTTTCGATGGCAGCAAGCGCGAGGGAAGCGTTTATGTTTCCGCCGTCATTGGACAAGAAGCGTTATCAACGCGCAAGAAATGGCCAGAAATTCCAGCGCAATACTGGCCGATGCAATTGGCATTTTATGATGAGGACGCGGCTATGGGGTTGCCAAGTTATGAATTTGCCGTTCACTTGCACGCCAATGGTGTCATGAGCGATATGACCCTGGAATATCAAGACTATTCATTATCTTTAAAACTTGTGGATTTTGAGAAACTTTTGCCCGAGCGCTGTTGATTAGTTTTCAAAATCCTCATCGGCATGGTCTGAGGCCGCCCCAAGGCCAAAGCGTGTTGGCGGAGACTGGCGGTCTGTTGTGGCATTTAAGCCGCGTCCTTTGGTAATCGCGGTACTGCCGTGGCGGGCGCGAATACGATCCATTGCCTGTTCCACCTTCTTGCGTTTGCCGCCAGAGCTATCTGCCAGATCCGCGGGGTCAGCATTCATTTCATGACTGAGATTTGAGACGCCAATGCCAATCAACCGAAAAGCGCTACCATCCATTTCTGCCTCTAACAGATAGGCACCAACGCGGTAAATAACATCGGCCAATTGGCTCGGTGCGGACAAACTGCGTCGCCGTGTGATGGTCTTAAAATCCCGGTTTTTTAATTTTAATGTCACAACGTGACCGGCAATATGCTTACGCTTTAACCGCCCGCTGACCTCTTCTGACAACCGCCAAAGGATTGGCTGTAATTGGGATAAGGTCGTCAAATCGCTGTTAAATGTGGTTTCGGCGGAAACACTTTTGACGGTGCTATCCGGGTTGACCTTGCGGTTATCCTGGCCACGGGAAAAGCGCGACAGGCGGCCGCCAATGGCGCCAAAGCGCTCGGTTAATTCAGCTTCTGAGACCAGGCCCAGATCACCAATTTTATGGAAGCCATCCGTCTGTAACTTAAATAACAGACTGCGGCCAACCCCCCAAATAAGCGATACGGGCTGATCAGATAAAAAATCGACAGCTCCACTGCGGTTTATGACGCTAAACCCCCGTGGCTTGTTTAAATCAGAGGCGATTTTGGCCAAGAATTTATTATAGCTTAGACCAATGGATACCGTGATCCCGATCTGTTTTTCAATCTCTAAGGCCAGGCGGGCCAAGGTCACGGCTGGTGGTGCTTTATGAAGTTCAGCTGTGCCGCTTAAATCCATGAACGCTTCATCGATGGATAAAGGTTCCACCAAGGGCGTGACATCGCGCATTAAGGCCCGGATCCGGCCGCCTTCCTGAGCATATTTTTTCATATTGGGGCGGATCACGACAGCATTTGGGCAGGCTTTCAGAGCTTTGAACATGGGCATGGCAGACCGAATGCCATGGATACGGGCTAAATAGCAGGCTGCTGAAACAACCCCGCGTCGGCCACCGCCAACGATTACCGGTTGATTGAGAAGCGAGGGGTTATCGCGTTTTTCAATGCTTGCATAAAAAGCATCACAATCTAGGTGGGCGATGGCCAGCGTGGTTAATTCTGGATCACGAATAAGCCGCGGGCTGCCACATTGAGGGCAACGATGTGCCGTCACTGCCTGGTGATCTTTGGCAATTGTTAAACAGTCTCGGCAAAGTGTTTCACTCTCGGCCATGCTACAACCACGCTGCCCCCCGAACACCACTGGCGTCTCCATGTCGCGGCGGCAAAAGTTTCGTACGTACACTATCGGAAAAAACGTATTGTGACCAAATTTCTGGTACCGCGTCATAGAGTTCAGCAATTTTGGACATGCCGCCCCCAAGGACAATAGCATCTGGATCTAAGATGTTGATCACCTGTGCAAGGCTGCGCGCCAGACGATCGACATAGATATCTAGGACGGCACGGGCGCTGGGATTATGATTTGCTGCAGCGACAATCTCTTTTGGGTCCAGGCTCTGGCCTGTTTGGGCGTGAAACTGGCGGGCAAAGGCAGGACCCGACAAAAATGTCTCGATACAGCCATGTCGTCCGCAATAGCAAACCTCCCCGGGACGCTCATTATCATCGGGCCAGGGCAGGGGATTGTGGCCCCATTCACCCGCAATCGCATTGAGTCCAGGGCGGACCCGGCGATCAATTACTATGCCGCCGCCAACTCCTGTCCCCAGGATGACACCATAAACGATATCATCACCTTCGCCAGCGCCATCAGTCGCCTCTGATAAGGCAAAACAATTGGCATCATTGGCCAGTTTAACGGGACGATCCAGGCGGTTGCTCAAATCATCGCCAAGAGGCTGGCCAATGAGCCATGTGGAATTGGCATTTTTGACCAAATTGGTCTCGCGTGACAGGCTTCCAGGGATACCAACGCCGACATGTGCTTTGCAGTTGAGGTGGCGGTCGGTCTGTTCCACCAAAGCTACCAAACGGTCAACGGTCGCCTGATAGTCGCCTTGTGGAGATGGTTGGCGAAATCGTACTAATTCCTGGCCCTTCTCACCAAGGGCGATCAGCTCAATCTTGGTCCCGCCAAGGTCAATGCCGCAGCGGATCATTTGATCTGTCATCTCCATCTCCCATCAACGCCTTCAGCCTCATAGCATGGTTTTTAAAGGTTGATAATTGGCGTATTGTGTCGCCATAGACCGTGTGTCTTCAGGTGGTGGGGCACGGAAATGGAGCTGGTTTTCAAGATGAATGTGCGTGATGGTGATAAACGTTTTCAGGTCTGTCTGGTAAGCCAGAATGAGCATCTGTTCACGGCTGTTTCGGCCTTGCTATCGGCGCAAGGTTGTTCGGTCACACTGCGCTCACGTCAGCAATTAAAAGACCTTGCGGAACTGCCGGGCGGGGCCGATTTGATTCTCATTGATTTGACCGCAGAAACCGATCCTGAGCAGCCTGTGGCACAGATACTCTCAGCCGATATGGTCGACAATCCATCAGCGGTGATTGCTTTATCGACGTATTCCCAAAGCGGTCAATGGGCGGCGATGGAGGCGGAAGCCGGTTATACAGAGGTTCTAGCCCTGCCATTGTCGCCAGCGGCGTTCAGTGCGAAAATAAAGGCCATATTACCGTAAACAGCAAATCTCACAGCTTAGGTGCAGGATCATGAAATGCAAAAAGCCGTCCTGAAGACGGCTTTTAAAAAGCACTGTAAGGCTTTGCCTACTTGATCTTTGATTCCTTAAACATCACATGCTTGCGGGCCACCGGGTCATATTTCCGCAGCTCAAGCTTTTCCGTCTGGGTGCGAGGGTTTTTCTTGGTCACGTAGAAAAAACCGGTTTCCGCGGTGCTAACCATCTTAATTAAAACTGTCGCGGGTTTCGCCATGCCCAGGCTCCATCATCTGCATGTCTAAAGATGCCACAACATACTCACACAAACGC
The DNA here is from genome assembly GCA_042088965.1 of Nisaea sp. Taxonomy (GTDB): domain Bacteria; phylum Pseudomonadota; class Alphaproteobacteria; order Thalassobaculales; family Thalassobaculaceae; genus TMED26. Next base: position 7,352 of record JBELLC010000063.1, read on the forward strand.
TGATGTCAAGGCTGCTGCACATGGGGTTGGCAAACAATACGTGGTTTGATTGCGGGGGTTTTATCAACATTTAATTGGCGGGCAGGAGCGCGAGGTTTGGGGTGCCGAGAATGGCTTTTGCGGTTTGTAGATCAGCATCAATTTCAGGGTTTTTAGGCTCTTTTGGGGCACAGCTTTGTAATAATGTTTGGCGATCATTGTCACTTAACGTGGCGCTTTTGCGGCGTTGCACAAGCAGTGATGCCGCCCGCTCCTGTGCTTGGCGGATTGTACTGCGGTCATTGCCGCCAGGATCGGCCAGATCAATGGTGCAAAGATCTGGATAAACCCCAAAAGTCGACAGGGCGTAACCAGAGGGGGCAAACATTCGTGCCCAAGTCACGGTCATTTCGCCACCATCGGGCAGGCGGATCACTGTTTGCACCGTGCCTTTGCCATAGGTTCGACTGCCAATCAGCAAGGCGCGGTTGTTATCTTGCAGGGCGGCGGCCAAAACTTCGGCTGCAGAGGCTGATTTTTGATTAACGATCACCACCATCGGCACCCCATAAGCCAAGCTGTCATCCTCGGCGATGAACTGCTGGTCGGCCCGGAAATTACGTCCATCCGTGACCAAAATCTTACCATGATCCAAAAAAACGTCACTCACATCCACCGCCTGGTTAAGTAAGCCGCCGCGATTACCGCGCAGATCGAGAATCAGGCCTAAGGTCTTGCCGTTTCGACGGTCGTTTCGAAGGGCCTTTCGCAACGCTTCTGTGGTGCCGTTGTTAAAGCTGCTGAGGCGCACAAGGGTAAAACCATCTTCCCGGGTGACTTTGACGCTTTGTAAAATGACTCGCTGGCGAATAATATCAAAAGTCATTAATTGGCTGTCGCGCAGCAGGTCTAGGCGAACAGCTGTGCCTTTTCGACCGCGCACTAACGTGGCAACCTCTTGGGGGCTGGCTTGGCGTACGTCGACACCGTCAACACTGCGCAAGATATCGCCAATTTTCAAGCCAACCTCTGCCGCTGGGCCGTCATCGTAGACAGCTATGATACGCACACCATTCGGCGACTTTTCAATACTGACACCAATACCAGTGAAGCCACTGCGCGCGGCCCGGCTGTTATTCGCCGAAGCGGCATTTTTATAGCGTGAAAAGCGGTCAAAATGCTGCAATGTGCTCGACAGCATGGCATCAGTGATTTTTTCGCCCCCAAGCTCAGATAAGGCTTTTGAGTTTTCCCGGGCCAATACAATGGCCTCAACAGTTGCGGTTACCCATGTATCCGTTTCGTTTTCAATAGGCAGGGCCAAATAGCTGACGGTGCCGTCTGATTGACGCATAACCAAACGGTCATCCTCTGTGTCTATTTGCAGACCTATATCAAGCGTTTCTAACCCGTCCAACGACCACAATGCCAATTGCCGCGGGTCGCTTTCCTGAATATGATAATCCAGCAATCCCTCAAACGCAGCTTGCAGAACTTGGTGGCTAAAACTGCTGTGAAATTGATTGGCGGGCGGCACCATATGCGATGGCGCACAGGTACTGATCAAGACGCCTAGAAGCGCCATGGTTAACCCATAATGAAGCCTGTCTAACCAGGGTCTTGTCTTAATCATCACCTTTTTCCGGCCCGCCATGTGAATCATAGCGAAGCCCTATCGACCATTGCAACGCGATCAAAGCACCTTTGATGAGCGGCAACAATGTCAAACTTAAAACCAAGGTCAGTGGTAACCAAAGAACCATATGGACCCAGGTTTCCGGGCTATAGGCCCGTTCAACCAGCACCAATAAAGGCACGATGATGTGACCAACGAGAAAAATTGTGAAATAAGCAGGCGCATCATCGGCGCGAAATGGTTCCAGATTTGTGCCACAGTGCGAACAATTCTCACGCATGGTCGCATAGCCACGAAAAATTGACCCGCTTCCGCACTCTGGGCAGCGCCGTTTCATGCCCAAAAGCATTGCCTGTAGGTGGTCATTGAAGCTGCGCACGACGGTGTTGTGATCAACGATCTGTTTATTAATTGGCATGGTCAAATCTCATTAAAGGCCTCAGCATGACATGGTGCGAGTCTTGGCGATATCAATCTTAACGACGCCGGCCAGATGCATTACCAGATCCATTACCTGATCTTTTGCCAAAGCGTTTGTGCTTTGGCCGATTTTGAGGTCGCCGCCGTTTTCCTGAATGGCTGCCTTGGGTGCCACCTGCGATGAGGGTAAGTGTCAACCGACCAATGGCCGGGTCAACGGCACTTAACTCCGCCTCAATCCGGTCGCCTAGGCTAAAGCACCAGCCATGTGAGCGGCCGACAAGTTGATGGCGGGCGTCGTCATGATCATAATAATCATCGGGCAGGGTGGCGATGGGGATCAAGCCATCCGCGCCGGTTTCATCCAGGCAAACAAAAAGACCAAAACGGGTGACGCTTGTGACTCGGCCTGTGACTTGACTGCCGACGCGATCGGCTAGAAATCGGGCTGTAAACCGATCATTGGCGCTGCGTTCTGCACTGGCGGCGCGGCGTTCTGTCATCGAGATATGCGCGCCCAGGTCGGTAAATTGTTCAAGGTCAGTGTCATCAAGCCCGCCTTCACCAAGACCGAGGCCCGAAATCAAGGCGCGATGCACCATCAAATCGGCGTAGCGACGGATTGGTGACGTGAAATGTGCGTATTTGGTCAGACCCAAACCAAAATGGCCCATATTTTCGGGGCTATAGACAGCTTGCGATTGTGAGCGCAAAACCAACTCATTTATCATCGCTGCATGCGGGCTGCCCGCAGCCTTAACCAATAATTGGTTGAAATGTTGCGGCCGGATGACTTGTCCACGCGACAGCTTGAATTCGAGCCCCTCCAGGAATTCGCGCAAGTGATCGACCTTGTCAGCAGCTGGCTGATCATGGACCCGGTACATGCAGGTTTGGCGCTTTTTCTCCAGCGTTTCAGCCGCCGCAACATTGGCCAACACCATGAACTCTTCGATCAGCTTGTGGCTGTCTAAACGTTGGCGCACGCCAATCCCGGTAATGTCGCCGGTCTCACCGATCATAATTTGCCGTTCTGGCAATTCAATATCGAGGGCACCGCGCCGCTCTCGCGCCCCCAAAAGCGCCTTGAAAGCACCAAATAAAGAGGGCAACAAGGACGCGTTACCAGCAACAGAGGTGCCGTGATCATAGGCGTGTTGGGCCTGCTCATATGTCAAACGTGCCGCTGATCGCATCAGGCCGCGGATGAATCGATGGCTGATTTTATTGCCGTTCTGATCAAGGGTCATTTCAACGGCCATGCAGGCGCGTTCTTCGTCTGGGCGCAATGAACAAAGGCCGTTTGAGAGGGCCTCTGGCAGCATCGGCACCACCCGGTCAGGAAAATAGACCGAATTTCCGCGCTTTTGCGCTTCGGCGTCTAATGGTGCATCCGGGCGCACGTAATGCGCGACATCGGCAATCGCAACCAAAAGGGTCCAGCCGCCGGGATTAGTCTCATCTGGGTCAGGTGCTGCCCAAACAGCGTCATCAAAATCTCGTGCATCGGCACCATCAATGGTCACCAAGGATATGGCCCGCAAATCAACCCGGTCGCCCAACGCCACAGGTTGAGCCGCGTCAGCATCGGCCAGGGTTGCTGCTGGAAACTGATCTGGAATGTCTGCTTCGCGGATACACAGTAGGCTAATCGAGCGGGGATCATCAAGGCTGGCAAACCGGTCTGTGATCGCCGCTTTTTTTAAGCCAAAGCGCAACCCGGGGAGCACGTCTGCGACCACCAATTCGCCATCCTCGGCGCTATTGCGGTCAATTTTTGCAACCTCAAATTCGTACTTATTACGACGATCTGTCGGCTGTATCCGACCGCCGCCGCCTTTACCATCGCGAAATACCCCAATGATTTGTTGTGGCGCCTGATCAATCGCTCGGATGATCCGACCTTCATAGGCATTCTCACCGCGCCGAGACAGTTTGGCCAGGACCCGGTCACCAATTCCGACCGCTTTGGCCCGGCGTTCCTGTGGTAAAAGTAAAATACGAGGCGGCGGTTGATCCTTTGGCCAACTGAGAGGCGCGGCCAAGACCTCACCATCCCCGTCGAGGCCGGTCACTTGTACCGGCATGACTTCCGGCAAGCGGCCCGCAGTGGCGATTTTCCGTCGACTGCCAAGGTCAATCTCACCGCGCCCGACCATTTCCCGTAATAGTCGCTTGAGGGCAATCCGGCCATCACCTTTAACATTGAAATGCCGGGCAATGGCGCGTTTGTCTAACGGCACGGGGCTGCTGCTGACAAAATCTGCGATGGCTTCAGGTGTTGGAAACGCCGTTGCCGAAGAAGGTTTTTTACCTGTCACGCGTTACAAACCCCTACGCGTCAGCAACTGGGGCAGCGGTTTTCTTTGGTGCTGGCTTTTTTGTCGCGGTGGGTTTTTTTGCCGCCGTTTTCTTGGCCGCCGTTTTCTTTGTTGCAGGCTTTTTTACAGCAGGCTTTTTTGCAGTAGGCTTTTTTGCTTTTGGGGCGGCACCTGATTTAGTTGCTTTTGCCTTAATCAGCTCAACGGCTTGCAAGAGGGTAATGCTGTCTTCGGCGATATCCTTTGGCAGGGTGGCCCGAATTTTGAGATGCTGCACATAGGGGCCATAGCGGCCACTGTGAATGGTTATTGGCTTGCCATCATCAGGATGATCACCGAGCGCTTTTGCAGGCACTTTCACAGGCGCTTGAGCGATCAAATCAACGGCACGGTTAAGACCTACCGTCAGCACGTCATCGCCGTCTGTCAGTGATTTATAAGTGCTTTGATGCTTCACATAGGGCCCAAAACGACCAATCCCCGCACTGATGGGCTCGCCGCTGTCTGGGTGTGGACCTACCTCTCGGGGGAGGCTGAGCAGTGCCAGACCAATTTCTAACGTTATCTCCGCAGGCGCCATGCCTTTGACCAAAGAGGCACGCTTCGGTTTGGTTTTCTTTTTACCCTCGCCGGTGGCTTCGCCCAATTGCACATAATCACCAAAAGGACCCCGCCGAAGCGTCACATCAAGCGCCGTCTCTGGGTCTTTGCCCAGCAGGCGTGCGCCTGTGTCCTCTGCACCTGTTTCGTCACCATTATTGACGACTAACTGGCGGGTGTAACGGCAATCTGGATAGTTTGCGCAACCAATGAACGCCCCAAATTTGCCGAGCTTCAGCCCCAATCGGCCGTCAGCGCATTGTGGGCAAGATCGCGTTGGTTGGCCGTCGGCGTCAAGTGGGAAGAAATGATCCCCTAAGTCCTTGTCTAAGGCATCTAAGACCTGCCGTACCGAGAGGTCTTTGGTGTCGCCAACAGATTCTTGAAAGGGCATCCAAAAATCACGCAGCACCGCCTGCCAGTTAAGTTTTCCAGCGGAGATTTCATCTAATTGGCGTTCCAAATCGGCGGTAAAATTATATTCCACATAGCGGTGAAAGAAGTTCACTAAAAAGGCAATAACAATCCGGCCGCGATCCCCAGGGATGAAACGTCGGTTCTCCAACGTCACATAGTCACGGTCTTGCAGAACTTGAATAATGCTGGCGTAAGTCGACGGTCGGCCAATGCCCAACTCTTCCATTTTACGGACCAGGCTGGCTTCACTAAAACGCGGGGGTGGCTGGGTAAAATGCTGCTCTGGCTTAATGTTTTGGACCGCCAAAGCCTCACCTTCACTGACAGCAGGAAGCAGCTTGTCATTGTCGTCGGCTTCGTCGCCAGGGCGTTCCTCTTTCGTCTCGGTATAAAGTTTCAAAAAGCCATCAAAAACAACAACAGAACCGGTCGCGCGAAGGTGCGCACGTTTGTGGACTGTTTCAATGGTCAATGCTGTCTGGTCCAACTCTGCGCTGGCCATTTGGCTGGCCATGGCCCGTTTCCAAATCAGCTCATAAAGCTTCAATTCTTCATCGCTCAGCCGTCCTGACAGATCTGCGGGCAAGCGGCTTGGATCTGTGGGGCGAATGGCTTCATGGGCTTCTTGGGCATTTTTTGCCTTGGTTTTATAAACCCGCGGGCTGTTCGGCAGATAGCGGTCACCATGGTTGCTGGCAATCACTCCGCGCATGGTGGTGATGGCTTCAGCACTCATCTGAACGCCATCGGTCCGCATATAGGTGATCAAACCAACGGTTTCGCCGCCAATATCAATGCCTTCATACAGCCGTTGAGCAATCCGCATGGTGCGGGTGGCACCGAAGCGCAGCTTGCCGGACGCTTCTTGTTGCAAGGTTGAGGTTGTGAACGGCGGCGATGGGTTGCGCCGGACACGTTTTTTCTCAATCGCCGCGACGCTGTAGTCCGTATTTTCGAGCGCTGCACGTGCCAGGTCAGCCGCTTCTTGATTGGGAATATCGAGCTTACCAAGCTTTTTGCCATCTAAGTTTACCAACCGGGCGGTCAGGCTTTTACGCTCTCGGGTGCGGAGATTGACATCAATGGTCCAATACTCGTCAGCCTTAAAAGCCTCAATCTCGGCTTCACGTTCGGCAATAAGCCTCAGCGCGACAGATTGAACCCGGCCAGCGGATCTGGAGCCCGGCAGCTTGCGCCACAATACGGGCGAAAGGGTAAATCCAACCAAATAGTCCAATGCCCGCCGTGCCAGATACGCTTCGACCAATTCATCGTTTAAGTCGCGAGGGTTAGCAATCGCATCCAGGACCGCTGATTTGGTGATCTCGTTAAAGACAATGCGCTGAACCGGCTTATCCGCGATCACATTACGTTCTTGCAGGACTTTTTGAATATGCCAGGAAATGGCCTCCCCTTCGCGGTCTGGGTCGGTGGCGAGGTATAAGTGATCGGCCCCGCGCACAGCCTGTGCAATCGCTTTGATTTGTTTTTCCGCCCGCGGGTCTGTTTCCCAGGACATGGCAAAATTCTCATCTGGGCGCACAGATCCATCCTTGCGCGGCAGATCGCGAATATGGCCATAGCTGGCAATCACGGTGAAGTCGCTGCCAAGATACTTATTGATGGTCTTGGCTTTTGCGGGAGACTCGACGACGACAACTTTCATGAGCAGTCCTATATTAAGCGCTGCCGCCGAACGTGTCGGCGGATGTTCCGCGACATCACTTTGCAGGTATTACTCCGGCAGGTAGCGTCGCGCGACTAAATTGCCAGGATAGTGCTCGACGCTGCCTGCAAGCTCAGCTTCCAGCAGAATAGTCATCACTACCGATGCTGAGAAGTGGCATTGCCTGACGACTTCGTCAACAGGCGTTGGCGTTGCATCAAGAAATTCTATGACCTGAAGGCGCGCTTTGGAAAGCTCTTCTGGGTGCAAGGTATCGGCGGGAAACCCCAGATATTCCGAGGGAATTGGTATCTCCAGCTGGTGATGCGAAAGGGTCTGTAAAATATTTATGACATCACGTGCATTTTCCACCAAATGCGCACCCTCGCGAATCAGCCGGTTACTCCCACGGCATCGTGGGTCAAGCGGTGAGCCGGGAATAGCACAGACTTCACGGCCATATTCACCGGCTAACCGGGCGGTAATGAGGGACCCAGAGCGTTCAGCGGCTTCGACCACCACCAAGGCTTGAGAAAGCCCGGATATAATTCGGTTGCGGGCTGGGAAATGGCGGGCCTGCGGTTTGCTGCCAAGGCGCGATTCTGCAATCAACGCTCCAGCCTCTGCAATTTGCCCATAAAGAGCCTCGTTTTCGCGTGGGTAAATGACATCGACACCGCCGCCAAGTACCGCAACTGTCCCTGAGGTGAGGGCCCCTTGATGGGCGGCCGCATCAATCCCCCGCGCCAGGCCAGAGGTCACGATATAGCCTTCAGCCCCAATATCACGGGCCAAACTGTTGGCCAGTCTTAAGGCGTTGCCAGAGGCATTGCGGGCCCCAACCACGGCGACCGAGGGCCGGTGCAGCAAATGGCCATGGCCAATCAATGAAAAAACCGCTGGCGCATCATCTAATACAGCCAGTTGAATTGGATAATCGGCTGTGCCTCGGACGATCAGGCGGGCACCAGCATCTTCATTGGCTTTGATCTCGGCCTCGGCAGCTGCCAAGCTACAAATTCGAATACGCCGCCCCATGCCGCCGCGGGCGGCTAGTTCAGGGAGGGCGTCAAGGGCCGCCACAGCTGTTTGGTAACGATTAAGGAGTTGGCCAAATGTCACTGGACCAACATTTTCTGAACGGATCAGACGCACGCGCGCCACCCTTTCGGCCTCTGATATCGGCACTTGTTTTGATGGTTGCATGTATCTTCCCCGTAACCGCCATTGTTGGCTTGGTTATGGATAAGACAGAGCGCTTTCAGCTTTTGAAAAAATACGCTGTTTGCCCATAGCCAGCAGCTTCAGGGATATGCAGGGTGCGGCCATCTGGGTGTCGTTCGACCGTTGGCATCACCGATACGACAGGGGTCTTGTGCGCGGCTGTGATTGCTTCTGTGGCCGTTTTGTATTGACCCAGCTTTTCAAGATTGAGGCGCGTTGGAAAGACAATGGTTCGACTGCCTGCGGCCGCATCTGTGAGCGCTTGTGCTGGCGTAATCCAAACCGATTCAACCGATTCCTGACCATCATGGCTGAGGCCCGCATCCTTGGGTACAGCGGCAAGGAAAAAATAGGTGTCGAAACGCTTGGGCATTTTTATGGGGGTCAACCAATGGGCAAAGAATGCCAATTGATCAACCGCCAGCCGCAGATTTTCGGTCTGACAGAAGGTCAACATATCAATCTCACCCGCCTCCAAGGCGGTACGATATTTCTCACCCAGTTCAGCCGCCCGGATGCCATCCACCAGGTCGCCGCTGCCTGCAGGCCGGGCCAGTAAGGCGCAAGATTCCTCGAATGCCTCACGGATACCTGCGACACGTACGGTTAAGGCCGCATCGTCAAGCCCCTCGGCACCGTCACATACGCCGCGCATTTCCGGGGCGCTGTCCCCAGGGTCTGTGGTGCCGCCCGGGAATACCAAGGCACCCGCAGCGAAATCGATCTGGTGATTGCGGACCACCATAAAAACCTCGATGCCATCTGTGCCATCGCGTAACAGCAGAATTGTCGCGGCGGGCCGCAAGGGTGCGGGAGCTGTCTCTGTCATCTTAATGCAACCTTTGCAGTTAGCAGTCTATGGGGGGTTAGGAGTCTTTGGGAGGTGATTTTCTGAAGGTGATTTTGCTTTCCTGACCCCGCACTAAACGGCTGATATTTCCAGCATGGCGAAGGATGATCAGCGCCGAGATAAGCGCAATCGTCACGCTCAGATGGGGGCCTGCGATAAGATAGGTCAAACCAGGGGCGACCGCGACGGCGACCAAGGCCGCCAGCGAAGAATATCGGAACACAATCGCTGTCAGCAGCCACAC
>JBELLC010000212.1:0-2612 GCA_042088965.1 Nisaea sp.
ACAGACGGCGAATAAATAAGCACCTCAGCGAGCATAACAAAGAAGATTGTTAAAATGAGCAGCCGAAATGACAGGCTTCGTAAAATGCGTTTCATACTTGATTATAGCGACTTTTACCGCTTGCTAACAGACTGTTTGCTCGCCCTGCGACGCGCTTTAGCCAAACTTTGATAACCAGCCGACCAGTCGTTTGGTACCGGGGCCAAATAACTTCGGGGTGTAAAAACTGCCTGCCACCGCCTTGCTGATGTCGCCGAGGGTCGGATAGGCTGCGACCGTCGTGGCCATGGCACCAATTTTCATTCCTTTTGAGAGTGCCAACGTCCAAGGCTGGATCAACTCACCTGCCGATGGCCCAAGGATTGATGCCCCCAGAATACGACCATTCGCCCGTGTCATAACGCGGATCATGCCAACTGTTTTACCCTCGGTTCGCGCCCGGTCATTATCGGCAAAGGAAGATTCTAAAATCCGTACATCGCCATACCGGGCTTCTGCCTCACTGGCACTCAGGCCAACATGGGCCAATTCAGGATCGGCATAGGTCACCCACGGGAAAGCTGTGTAGTTCACCCGCGCGGGCAAGCGAAACAGCGCACTGCGGATGACAATTCCCGCATGGTAGCCCGCCATATGCGTAAATTGATAAGGGCCAGCGACGTCGCCAATCGCATAAACATGCCGATTGCTGGTTTTCAGGCCCCGATCAACGATGATGCCGCCGCGCGCATAGTCGACCCCGGCCTGCTCAAGTCCAAGGTCTTCAATATTTGGCCGCCGACCTGCCGCCACCAATAAATGACTGCCCGTGATATCTTGCGCCGTACCCGCGTTTTCAACAGTCACGGTAATCTTGTGATCAGCAACACTCTGCACCGCTGTTGCTTTTGCGCCTTCCAGCAAGGTTATTCCTTCAGCCAGCAAGCGTTCGCGCAGCAGGGCCACCAAGACCGGATCATCCTTGGCCATGATGCCTGCCATTTCCACAACCGTGACGGCCGAGCCCAGCCGTCGGTGAGCTTGCGCCATCTCAATACCAATGGGCCCACCGCCCAGAATGATAAGATGCGCCGGGGTTTCATCAAGATCAAATATAGACTCGTTTGTCAGATAGTTAACGCCGTCCAAACCGGGAATGGGCGGAATCAACGCCCGTGATCCCGTCGCAATCACAAAGCGCCGCGCCTTAATCTCGACACCGCCGCCCACAACCGTTTGACGGTCCGTAAAACTGCCCCGGGAGTCGATCACCCGGACCCCCAAACCCTCAAAACGTTCCACTGAATCATGCGGCGCAATGCCTGCAATAATAGCTTTAACGCGGTCTCTTACCGCGCCCCTGTCGACCTTTTCAAGGCTGGCGGTTAGGCCAAAATCACCTGCATGGCGGATGATTGCCGCCGTTTTTGCCGAGGCCAGAAGGGCCTTTGACGGCACACAGCCATGATTTAGGCAATCCCCCCCCATATCTGCCGCCTCAAAAAGCGCTACCTTCGCCCCCATTTGCACCGCACCCGCCGCAACCGATAGGCCACCGGAGCCACCGCCAATCACACAAATGTCAAACTTATCCTTGCTCATCAGGCTGATCCTATTCTTGTGGAGGATTTTCATCACCGGACGGCAGCCCGCCGCGCCAGCGTTTATAGGCGATAGGGGCCGCAGACAATAAAGCCAGCAGCAAGAGCGGTCCCATAATTTGCCATTGCAGTATGAATTCAATGCCGGGCAATTTTCCTTGCGCCAGGATCTGGCCCAAACCATTGCCCAAACCCACAAACACGAAACTGCCCGGGATGATGCCCACGAACGTGGTCCAGACAAACGTCCGCAGAGATACATTCAGCATCGCCGGGACGATATTGACCAACCAAAACGGGACCAGCGGAATGAGCCGCAAAATCAGCAAATAGCTGACCGCATTATCGTTAAACCCCGCTTGTAATTTACCGATAAATGGCCCTGCCCGCCGCCGCAACGCAGTGCCAACCGCCGAACGGGCCGCTAAAAAAATAATTGTGGCGCCAATTGTGGCGCCAATGACGACAACGAATGATCCCAAAACTTGACCAAACAAAAACCCACAGACCAAGGTCAACACGGAGGCAATCGGTAAGGAAAAGGCCACCACAGCCGCATAGAGTATCAAAACGGCAAGCGGACTGAGGACAGGCGCTTCATTGACCCAACCGAGCAACGAGTCGCGATGGGTTTGCAAACTTTCAAAAGAGACGAAACGCCCTAAATCAAAGGCAAAAAAGGCGATTAAGCCCGCAATCAAGATAATGATCATGCCATAACGCCGCCACCCGGCGACAGCCGTATTGTGCGAACTTGAAGGCTCTTGGTCGGCCATTTTTTCTCCTCCGTACAGCATTTCGCACGGCGTTCGCTTAACACCGCATGAGGTCCCCAACGTGATGCAAAGTAGTACCTGCCTCGCCCCCTCATAGGCTAATAACGTTTTCGTGAAGATAATAATTGATGGTCTGGTGCGCACTGCGACATTGACTTGGCCATGCCGCTTATTTATACACCGTGGCTCACAGTCTATTGGATCACCTGACGTCGACGGAGACGATCGTGAAACGTACTTTTCAACCGAGTGTCCT
>JBELLC010000064.1:0-6340 GCA_042088965.1 Nisaea sp.
CTTCATGGGCCTCATCGCCCGCCTTTGGGTACAAAAATAAATCCACCACACAGCTGCGGCTGCGATATTGCCAAATGCGCGCGACATGCTCTTGCCGGATAACGACAGGCGCGCCCAGAATATTCGATAAATCGCTACGGTTGAGGCGCAGAAACCGTTCTGGCTTGCGTTCCGCGAAACTCGGCACATAGGGTTTGATGACCGGCACGGCAAGTGGCTGATAGACGGCTGTTTGCAAAACATCTGCTTGCCGAGGGGCGGGCGGCGATAGCGCTGGCATGTCTAAATCTTCAACGGGGACGGCGTTTCCGGCACCCACAGATTCATTTGAAGACGCCCCTTCGATAATTTGGCTTGCCTGTGTCTTGTTTGCCGCTGGCGACATCACTGATGGCAGTTCGACAGCAGAATGGGAGATCTGCGGCGCCGCGACATGCGAGGATTGCACGCAGCCAGATAAGATCAGCCCCAAAGCCGGGATAAAGACGAAACGCAGGAGTGTGTGGGTCAAGAGCGGTTGGCCGTTCCTTCATCAATATGTTCGATCGTACCGGAAATCAGCCCGCCTTCTTCAATCACCAAACTGGCATATTTCACGGTTCCCGTAATCCTGCCGCCTGCAAGGAGTTTCAATTGCCCCCGGACCACCAAATCGCCATCGAACTGACCGCCAATGACAGCGGTATTGATCGTCACGCTGCCCTTAAAAGAGCCCCCTGCTGCAACCTCGAGAATGTCACTGTTCTCGAGCGATGCTTCAACCCGGCCCTCAACAACCAGAATATCACACGCGGTGATGTCGCCATTTAGGGAAATTTCCCGGCCAACAACCAGCTTTTTGCTCTCGACCGGACGCCGCGCTTGCGCGGCCGCAGCGCGAATTGCCGCCGGGGTGCCAATATCTGTTGCCCGCCGTGACGTCTCCCGTGATGTCTCTGGTACAATCCCTGCTGGGCGAGAGATCTGGGGCCTGTCAGATACTGCACTGGCAGGTTTAGCTTGGCTTGCGGGCTTTAAAACAGGCGCGCTGCTGTCACTTTCGACATTATCTGGCGTTTTGCGGCGGAACATTTCCATCATCTCCATTTCTGGGTTGAGGCGCAGATCATATCACGCGTGGCATCGATCATGCGGTAATTTCTTCCGCCACCAAAAGCCAAATTCAAAAGCCGTCGCTGCCGGCGCGACATCCCCCTATTTAACCAGAGAGCGCCGCCCGTGCACGCAGTTTTTCAAAAATATGCAGCATTGCTGCGGTGGCCAAAACCGGGGTCACCAAATTTAACACAGGAACCGTCATGATAAACGCCAAAACCGCGCCCACCAGCCAGATTTTAAGTCGATAGCTTTTTTTCAAAACCACCACACCATTCGCATCGAGGCGGCGATTGGCGACCATCTCAAAGTATTCCCGGCCTAGCAAATAACCGTTCAATGTATAGAAGATCACAGGGCTGAAAACATTGAAGAGACTGTATAACGGCAAAGCAAGGATATTCAGGGCAACAGCTGTCAACGTAAACTTCAACGCGCCAATCACTGTCTCGCTCAACGGCGGTGACGACGCCGGGCCAAGTTCTGGATAGTAGCGCGCCTCCACGCGCCGGGCCACTTTTTCCAAAAACAGACCGCTGACCAATTGAATAGCACTTGGGAACAACATCCAAGAGAACAACACTAAAGCGATTTTCCCAATGAACTCAATGCCGTCGTTTAGCCAACCGGCATCAAACAACGCCACGGAGTCCAACGCCAACCAGACCCCAGTAACCAGGCAAGCGAGCAGAACAAGCGACGCTGCAATTGAGGACAGAACAACACGTCGCAGGCTAGGGTCAAATAACTGCGATACAGCACGCCAGAATGCAGTAATCATATTCCAAGGGTTTCCATCATTTATAACCGCTGTTTGTATTTCGGCGTGTTCAGCCCGAAGTTCAAGTGGCTATCGACAAAATGCCGAATTTCCGGTATCGCCCCTAGGTATTGACAGCAATTCTGAAGGATCTGGCGTGTTTGAGAAAACCACCGATGTTGTTGGCATTGGCAACGCGATTGTCGATGTCATTGCCCGCACAGATGACGCCTTTTTAGAAGCCCAGGGAATTCCCAAAGGCGCGATGACCTTGATTGACGATGCGCAGGCGAATGCCCTCTATGCGGCCATGGGCCCGGCGATTGAAAGCTCCGGCGGCTCGGCGGCCAATACCATCGCTGGATTGGCCGCGCTTGGATCAAAAACAGGCTATGTGGGTCTTGTGAGTCATGACAGTTTAGGGAATATTTTCCGCCATGATATTAACGCCCTCGGTGTGCAGTTTGATACCGCCGCGGCAACCGACGGCAGTGCCACCGCACGTTGCTTGATTCTGGTCACGCCAGATGCTCAACGGAGCATGAATACTTTTTTGGGGGCCTGTGTCGGCCTTGGCCCGGAGCATGTTGCCGAGGATCAAATTGCGGCCGCAAAAGTTGTTTATCTTGAAGGTTATCTCTGGGATCCACCGCGCGCCAAGGAAGCTTTTTTAAAAGCAGCAGGGATTGCCCAAGAAACAGGTGGCAAAGTTGCCCTCAGCCTATCAGATGTTTTTTGTGTTGGCCGCCACAGGGACAGTTTTCTCGATTTGGTTCGCCATAAAGTCGATCTTTTATTTGCCAATGAGGACGAGTTAAAAGCACTTTTTGAAACCGATGACTTTGAAACGGCAATCGCCGCCGCACGGCAGGTCACGCCAATGGCGGCCATTACCCGGGGCGCAGATGGCGCTGTTATTCTGGCAAATGATCAAATCCTGACAGTGCCTGTCGGCACCGTCGGGGCGATCGTCGATACCACCGGCGCCGGCGATCTATTTGCCGCTGGCTTTCTGCATGGCTATTGCCGTGGTCAAGATGCCGCCCGCTGCGGGCAAATTGGCAATAGCGTCGCGGGTGAAATCATTAGCCATTATGGTGCCCGCCCAGAAGCTGACCTAAAGGTTTTGATCGGGTCCCTTGCAACGTGAGTTTTGCCCAGAAGATAGCGCTGTTTGGCGATTTTTGGAAAACCACGCAGCTGTTTTTTAAGCCGCGTATCATCGTCATCCTGCTTTTAGGGTTTTCCGCAGGCCTGCCCTTAGCCCTCTCCTTCAGCACGTTAAGCGTCTGGATGGCAGAAGAAAATGTCTCGTTAAAGACCATTGGTTTGTTTTCCTTGGTCAGCCTTCCCTATGTGCTGAAACCCCTTTGGGCACCCTTTTTTGATCAATTACCGCTGCCTTTTTTCACCACTGTTTTAGGACGTCGCCGCGGCTGGTTGCTGGTCAGTCAATTGGCCTTGATGGCGGCTGTTTTGGCCCTCGGGGCAAGTGACCCCATCACCAACCCCTGGCATACCGCCGCATTGGCACTGCTCGTCACTTTTTTTTCCGCCTCCCAGGACATTGTGATTGATGCCTTCCGGGTAGAAAGCCTTGCCGATAGCGAACAAGGTGTTGGTGCATCCTCTTATATCTATGGTTACCGCGTTGGCATGCTCGTCTCTGGTGCTGGCGCGCTGCTGATCGCCGATCATGTCAGCTGGTTTTGGACCTATGCAGCGATGGCGGCCAGTTTGCTGGTGGGGGTGATTACCACCCTCATCATTCGTGAGCCAGCTGGATCCCAATTCCCCCGCAGATTGACACCGGCGACACCAAGGGCGGCACGTCCACCATGGCTACAAACAGCTTTTGTTGACCCCTTCCGTGATTTCATGACACGCCGGGCATGGCTGGCGATTTTAATTTTTATTTTGTTTTATAAGTTTGGCGATGCACTCGCAGGCGTGCTGTCCAACCCGTTTTATATCCAGATTGGTTTCGATAAGACCGATATCGCCTATTACGCAAAGGTTTTGGGCCTCGGAGGGACTTTGGTTGGGGTGTTTTTTGGGGCCTTGATGGTGGCCCGAATGAATATCCTGCTCACGCTGCTCATTTGTGGCGTATTGCAGGCTTTATCAAACCTGATGTTTGTTTGGCTGGCAGCCGTTGGCAATGATACCAGCCTCTTGGCGCTGACCATCGCCGCGGAGAATTTCACCGGCGGCATGGGAACCGCAGCGTTTGTGGCTTATATTTCAGGGCTCACAAGCATCAATTTCACAGCCACCCAATTTGCACTTCTGACCAGTCTCGCATCTGTCGGTCGAACGCTTTTTGCATCCTATAGCGGCGGTATTGTTGAAGCTATTGGCTGGATTGATTTTTTCCTGTTGTCGACCGCCGCAGCACTGCCTGGGTTATTGATCTTGCTATGGCTGATGGCCCAGCACCGCCCTGCAAGCAATGAGCCGCTCAGTTAAAGACTAAACAGTTTTAGCCGCTGATGTATCAATCGCATAGCCTGCCGAGCGGACCGTTCGAATGATGTCATGGCGGTCATTGTGGTTAAGGGTTTTGCGCAACCGACGAATGTGGACATCAACTGTCCGCGCCTCGACATAAACATCTCTGCCCCAGACCGCGTCTAACAATTGTTCTCGCGAAAACACCCGCCCCGGGCTTTCTAAGAAATGCCGTAATAAGCGATATTCGGTTGGCCCAAGATGAATCTCTTGGCCACCACGTTGCACTTTATGGCGGGCCAAATCCATTTCAATGTCGCCATAAACCAAAACATCATCATCACTTGCCTGGACGCGCCGCATGACGGCCCGGATACGTGCCAATAACTCACGTGGGCTAAAGGGTTTGGTGATATAATCATCGGCCCCTGAATCCAAGCCGCGCACCCGGTCTGTTTCCTCGCCGCGGGCCGTCAACATGATGATCGGCACAGCTGACATATGGGGGCCACGGCGCATCCGACGGCAAACCTCAATGCCAGAAAGTGATGGCAACATCCAATCCAATATCACCAGTTCTGGCGGATCTTCGGCAACCAATAACAACGCTTCTTCGCCGTCCACCGCCTCAGATACGCGGTAACCATCGCTTTCCAGGTTATACCGCAGCATCGTCACCAAAGCGGCCTCGTCTTCAACGATTAATATATGTGGACGATTGTCCGTCATCGCTTACTCACACCTCAGAATCTAACGGGATGATTTCTGTTGATGATGTATCGCCTTTCGGCCGATCATCGGTCAGGTACTCGCCAGTTTGTTGAAAATAAAAGCTCTCGGCGATATTGGTGATGTGATCGCCAAAACGTTCAACATTTTTGGCGATAAACAATAAATGTGTGCAGGTCGTGATGGTCCTGGGGTCTTCCATCATATAGGTCAGCAATTCACGGAAAATGCTGGTGTACATGGCATCAATTTCTTCATCCCGCCGCCACACAACCATCGCCCGGTCCAGATCAGAGCGGGCATAGGCGTCAAGCATCTCGGTCAGCAAATGTTGGGTTAACGTTGTCATTCTGGCAATGCCGTTAACGACTGATATTTCCGGGAGTTGACTCAGCGTAACGGCTCGCTTGGCAATCGATTTTGCATTATCACCCATGCGTTCCAGATCACTGGCAATTTTCAGCGACACAACAATGGCCCGAAGGTCACCGGCCATTGGTTGGCGCAAGGCCAATAACTGAAGGGCCAATTGGGAAATCTGCGCCTCTAGCTCATCGGTCTTATGATCTGTCTGTTGACAGTGTTCCGCCAGCGCTGTGTCACGCCGCCGAAAGGCCTCTAGCGCATCTGCCAATTGACTTTCCACCAAGCCACCCATGAGTGAAATGGTTGTCTTTAAGGTGTTCAACTCTTCATCGAAAGAGGTAACGATATGGTCATTAGTATGTGACATGTTTTCCACCAAAATTACCCAAACCGGCCGGTTATGTAACTATTCGTCAGTTCATGCTGCGGATTGGTAAAAATATCCGATGTTTCACCAACCTCGACCAATCTCCCAAGATGGAAATAAGCGGTTCTGTTCGAAACCCGCGCCGCCTGCTGCATGGAATGTGTAACGATTACGATGGTGAATTCCTCTCGTAACTCGGAAATGAGCTCCTCAATCCGGGCTGTCGCAATCGGATCAAGAGCAGAGCAGGGTTCGTCCATCAAAATGACTTCGGGCGATACCGCAATAGCACGGGCAATACACAAGCGCTGCTGCTGGCCACCGGACAGACCGGTGCCCGATTGCGACAGACGGCTCGCCACTTCCTCCCACAAACCCGCGCGCCGCAGCGACGCTTCGACGATACTGTCAAGCTCGTCTTTATTGCTTGCCAGACCATGAATCCGTGGACCGTAGGCGACATTATCATAGATGCTTTTTGGGAAAGGATTAGGCTTTTGAAAGACCATGCCGACGCGCGCCCGCAGTGGCACCACATCGATGGTCGGATCGTAGATATTCTGATCATCCAG
>JBELLC010000064.1:6440-16609 GCA_042088965.1 Nisaea sp.
CCATTTCCGTTTCCACTTTTCTGTTCATTACCCGTAGGCGCTACCAACGACGTTCAAGCCTATTTCTGATAAAAATTGCAATGGCATTCATAAAAATAAGGAAAACAAGCAAAACAATGATTGCTGCACTGGTCTTGTGAATGAACATACGTTCGGCAAAATCCGCCCACATAAAAATCTGTACGGGCAAGACGGTGCCGGGATCAGTCACACTGCCCGGGACATCGACAATAAACGCCACCATACCAATCATTAACAATGGCGCTGTCTCACCAAGTGCCTGCGCCATTCCAATAATTGTGCCAGTTAACATTCCTGGCATCGCCAGAGGTAACACGTGATGCGTCACAGTTTGTAACTTTGACGCACCGATGCCAAGTGCCGCATCCCGAATGCTGGGTGGTACCGCCCGAATTGCGGCACGCGAAGAAATAATAATCGTCGGCAATGTCATCAGGGCTAAAACAACACCGCCGATGAGGGGTATGGATCGAGGGATGCCAAAAATACCGATGAAAACGGCCAATCCTAAAATACCAAAAACCACGGACGGCACTGCGGCAAGATTATTAATATTTACTTCGATCAATTCGGTAATACGATTTTTCGGCGCAAATTCTTCGAGATAGACGGCAGTGGCAACCCCCATTGGAAACGCCAGCAACAGACATACCGAAAGCGTGAGCATTGAGCCGACAAACGCCCCTTTGATGCCGGCAATCTCGGGATCGCGTGAGGCGCTTCCAAAAATCAAATAGTCACTGAAATCATAGCTAATGAGGTTTGATGCCTGCAACTGTTTGATGAAATCGATCTGCTTATCACTGATACGCCGATCTTTTTCGGCAACCTCAGCTGAAATATACCCCCGCAGGAAGGAGTCGACATCATCGTCCAGCGCAAATTTCATGGGAACGGTTTGTCCGACCAGAGATTTGTCTTTGATGATCGCCTCGCGCAGACGTTGCTCGGCCCCTTTGGAAATCAATTTACCCGCCGCCCTGCGGCCCGAACGTCCAGTCGCGCCCGTCGCTTCATACAGCGCACTGCGAACAATACCGCGGGCATCACCATCATATAACGACTGGATTGACAAATCACCCGTCGGATCAATCCGTTCTTGATCAATCACAACGTCAAGCGTCACGTAATATTGAAAAAACCCGGGTATGCCTTTTGAAAAAATCGACACGAACAGGACCACAAGAAAAGCCAACGCAATCGCAATCGCAATCTGCCCATAAGTACGAAAGCGCTTTTCGCGAGTTTGACGGCGCGCAAGGGTCGCAAGCACGCGCGCCGCAGCAACCTTTGGCGGAAGAATATTTTTGTCCAGATCACTCATATTGTTCTCTATATTTCTTAACGATCTGCAGCGCAAAAAAGTTTAACCCAAGCGTAATCACGATAAGGGTCAGCGCTAGGGCAAATGCGGACAAGGTTTTGGCCGATTCAAACTCCTGATCACCCACCAGAATGGTAACAATTTGTGATGTCACAGTCGTGACAGCATCGAGCGGATTCAAGGATAGGTTAGCGGCAAGTCCAGCAGCCATGACCACAATCATGGTTTCGCCAACAGCACGAGAGACAGCCAGCAAGACCGACGCGACAACCCCTGGTAACGCGGCTGGCAGGACCACATTGCGTATGGCCTCGCTCTTGGTACTGCCCAGACCATAGGCAGCATCTCGCAACGATTGCGGCACTGCGTTGATAACGTCATCTGATAGCGAGGAGACGAAAGGTATAATCATGATGCCCATAACCAACCCAGCAGCCAAGGCGGACTCGGACGCAACATCCAAGCCAAGGCTCATGCCCGTGCTCCTGATAAACGGCGCAACGGCAAGGGCCGCAAAGAAACCGTATACCACTGTCGGAACCCCAGCGAGAATTTCCAGCAATGGCTTGACGATCGACCGCACACGTTTCGATGCATATTCAGCGAGGTAGATTGCGCTGAACAATCCCACTGGTACAGCAACAAACAAGGCGATAATCGAAATCAGGAAGGTCCCAACGAATAGCGGAACGGAGCCATAGGTCGCCAAACCCATCTGTCCAGAACCTGCACGTTCGGCACCTTCAAATTGCGGGTTCCAGGTCAATCCAAAAAGAAACTCGCTGACAGGCACCAAGGCGAAAAAACGCAAGGATTCGAACACCACCGAAAAGACAATGCCAACGGTGGTGAAAATCGCGATGGCAGAACTCGCAGCCATAATGCCCATGATAATACGCTCCACCGCATTCCGGGACCGAAAATCTGGGCTTATTCTCGAAATCCCAAAAAATCCAGCGATGAAGCAAAGGCTAATAACAAAAAAGGTTTTGATGGTTTCCGACGTTGAGAGCCAGCCTTGCCAAGCCTCGGCCGCTTGGTGGACCCAGGCCGGTTGTTCACCAAAGTTGATCTTGTTTACGACGTTTTCAATTTGAGCCAGAACAATGGCTTGTTTGAAATCCGGTGACGCTGCCACCGCTTCAGGGACAAACTCAAGCGCCAAACTTTGAAAGATTAAATCATCAATAACAGACAGAAAGACCAGCAAGAAAGAGGCCGGTAATAAAGCCAACAGCGCGGCATACAGTCCAGAATAATGGGGGCGGGAGTGGTAACGAATGCCGCTTGCGGATTTGCGGCTGTGTCGCCTGCTACCGAGAAAAAAATAGCCTAGGGAAATCAAGAGAACTGTTATCGCGATGATAATGCTGGACACCTAGATCTCCCCCAAGAAAAAGACGAGATCCACGGCGTACGCGGATCTCGCTTGTTAGTCCAACTCTATTTGAGCATATCAGCTGTCAGCTCTGGCAAATCAGACATTGCAGCTTTATATTTGGCCCGCTCGGCGGCTGGCATCGGAATCATGCCGGCGTCAGACAGCATGCCATCTTCACCCCAATGCTTCACCCACTCGCCCATGTAAGCCTTCATGCCAGGAACCACACCGATGTGCGCATGCTTGACATAGAAATACAGTGACCGGGACACGGAGTATGACCCGTTGGCGATTTCATCAAAGGTTGGGTTGGTGCCACTAATAACGGCACCCTGGAGCGTGTCGGAGTTTTGATCGAGGTATGAGAAACCAAAAATCCCATATGCGGAGGGATCTTCCTGTAGCTTCTGCACGATTAGGTTATCCTGCTCGCCAGCTTCGATGAATGCGCCATCTGTTCTCATCGCACGGCAGACTTTCGCTTTTGCACCCTTTGCCTTGAGCGCGGCTTTCGCCATTTTATCTTTCTTGCAATAGCCTTTTTCGTTAACCATTTCGGCAAATGACGCCCGTGTTCCCGATGTGGTTGGTGGGCCGTACACGCGGATCTCTAAATCCGGCAGTTCCGGATTGATATCCGACCATTTTTTGAAGGGGTTATCGACCATTTGGGTGCAGTTAATATTCTGCTTACCAGAGGCACAAGCAGGCACTTTGGCGGTCAATGCCATGCCCAGTTCTGCCTTCGAAATGATCAATGGTGAACCTTTTTTCGAGTTAGCAACAACGATTCCGTCGTAGCCTACTTTAATTTCGGTAACTTTCACGCCATTGGCATCGCAAAAAGCGAGTTCTTTGGTTTTCATCCGCGAGGACGCATTGCCAATGTCAATATACTGGGTTCCAATACCTTCGCAGACGCCCTTTTTGCCAACAGATGATCCACCGGACTCAACCACTGGTGTTTTAATAGAGGGGTTTTTACCAAGCTGCTCGGCAATGATTGTCGCAAACGGCAAAACCGTTGAAGAACCAGCAATGCTAATGTAATCACGTGCCATTACCGCTCCAGATGTGAAAGCGATGGCTGTTGCAGCAATAACTGCTGCGCATAAAGGACGTGCGGTCATGAGATAAAACCCTATATGATTCCCGATGAGCATGGGTTACGCACCAAGCGTTACAAAAATGTTTCAAAAACATTACACATCTATGAATTGCATCACAATTGTCGCATCCACCACGTCATGATCGACGCGTCGCTGGCGATACAAACGGCCAAAACAGCAAAGCCGTCAAAGGCCGCAGAGGTTCGCGATGGGCCGGAAACGTCTGTAGGCATCTTCGGCGGTTCAGATCGGTGTCTGAGGATTATTTTAACGGCGCTGTTATCAAACGGCGGGCTCTTCCGGCAACTCAAACTGTGGCAATGTGACCGTAAATGTGCTGCCGATCCCGGGCTCGCTTTCAATGACTAAAGCACCGCGATGACGGGTCACAATATGCTTCACGATCGCCAGCCCTAATCCGGTCCCGCCCAGTTCGCGGGAGCGTGCTGCGTCAACGCGATAAAACCGTTCAGTCAGTCGCGGCAGATCACTTTTTGGAATCCCCTGTCCCTGATCGCTGACCGCAAAAGAAACGGCATTTATACCTGTATCTGGAAAAGCCAACGGCAATTCTGAGGGTTGATAGGCATGGATGGTCACAACGCTATCTGGTCGGCCATATTTTATCGCATTCTCAACCAGATTCTGGGCGACCTGGGAGATTTGATCACTGTCGGCGCGCACGGCGGGGAGATTGGGCTCGCAGGACAGGGAAATGGTAATATTTTGGCGCTGCCCAGCGATTGCTAAGCCTGCCTTGACGCCATCTAAAACCGCTGGCAGCGAAATTGCATCGGTTGGCCGTGTATGCTCGTTTGACTCGATCCGGGACAGCGATAATAAGTCTTCAACCAAACGTGACATTCGGCCTGCTTGCACATGCATGATTTCAAGGAATTGAACCCGCGCGTCAGGGTCGTCTTTGGCCGGCCCTTGAAGGGTTTCAACAAAACCAATCATCGATGCCAATGGGGTGCGCAACTCGTGGCTCGCATTGGCGATAAAATCGACGCGCATTTGCTCTGCCCGTTTCGCGTCGGTTAAATCCGTGAACAACAACAAAGCAGCCCGCGGCGAGCCTTCATCAACACGATAAGAGTCCACATGTAGAGCAAAGAAATGGCGATTAAGCGAGGTTGTCTCAAATTCTATAATTTCCGAGCCGCCGCTTTTTAAAACCTTACTGATTAACGTCGAGGCTCCTGGTTGGCGGAGAATTTGATGAATATCCAAACCAAGCAATCGCTTACCGAAACGATCATAGGCAGCGCGGTTAGCGGCCTGCACACGGGCCCGTTTATCCAACAAAATCAGAGGCTCCGGAATGGTATCAAAAATCGCCCGTTGCAGGCGTTCCGAATGCTGAAAATCAGCCAAATGATTCTGCCATGAACGATCAACCGCTAATAACCTTGCCGTTAAGTCCTGATCATACTCATCCAAGGCTTGATCAATCGCTGACATCGATGACCCGGGTTGATTGGGATTTGCCCGCGCCGACAGCCAGGCAAACAAGAGCGCCCGAATAGAAAAATGAATGTAGATACCGAAACCAGCGAAAACACTGAACAAGGCCGTCATGGCCAGCGCGTAGACCCAATCCAGCTGCAAGATATAAAACAGCATCAGGGCGGCGGCAAAAAACATTGCCGACACACCCCCTGTCCACAAGCCGATCCGGGCACGCGAAGCTCTTGCCGTATTTGGTAGTCGATGTGCGCTGTCCATGAACTATCCTGTGACGCTCTCTCCCAGCGAGTCATAGGCTGTCAGGGCAGCAGCTTCAAGTAGATGCGATACTGTGGTGCCCATTTGCACAATCTGCACAGGGGCATTCATACCCAATAAAATAGGCCCAATCAAAGACCCACCACCGACATGTTGCAGAAGTTTGTAGGAGATATTTGCCGAATGTAACCCGGGCATAATCAGGATATTGGCTGAGCCCGTCAAACGGCAAAAGGGGTAAATCGAGGCGCGCATATCCATATCAATGGCAACATCAACGGACATTTCACCATCATATTCAAAGTCCACATCGCGCGTGTCTAAAATTTCCACGGCCTCGCGTACCGCTGAGGCTGTTGGCCGAATGGGATTGCCAAAGTTTGAATAAGACACCAACGCAACCCTTGGCTCATGTCCCCAGGCCCGCACTTGATGCGCTGTTTGCTGGGCGATATCTGCCATTTGTTCCGCTGTTGGCAGTTCATGCACATTGGTATCGGCGATGAAGATCGTCCGCCGCCCCGTGACCAACATGCTGACCGCCATTGCCCGCTGATTTTGTTTGGCACCGATAACCTGCATAACTTTGCGGAACGCGGCATTAAAGCTGCGGGTGAGACCCGTCACCATGCCATCTGCTTTGCCACTGGCCACCATGCAAGCGGCGAACACATTTCGGTCTTGGTTAACCAAACGCTGGCAGTCACGCCGCAAATAGCCGCGCCGTTGCAGCTTTTGATACAGAAAATCAATAAAGGCCTGATTATCGTCAGAAAGTCGGGCGTTGTGAATTTCCAAGCCGTCCGCGCCCGTAATCCCCGATTGCTGAATGGTTTCTTGAATCAATGCTTCACGGCCGATGAGAACAGGGTGTCCATAGCCACCATTGCGAAATGCGATTGCAGCGCGAATGACCCGATCTTCTTCACCTTCAGCAAAGACGACACGACGTGGGGTTTCGCGAATGCGCTGGAAAATACGTTGCAAAGCGGGCGCGGTCGGATCCAAACGCGCGCGCAGCTCTTGGCGATATTGATCCATATCATGGCGAGGCTGCTGGGCGACGCCTGTATCCATGGCAGCTTGCGCCACAGCCGAGGACACCGCCACAATCAATCTTGGGTCAAATGGCGCCGGAATGATGTAAGATTCGCCATATTTTAAGGCTTGCCCCGAATACGCCGCGACCACTTCATCAGGGACGTCTTCACGGGCCAAACTGGCAATGGCATTGGCGGCAGCCACCTTCATCGCATCATTAATTTCTGAGGCGCGGACATCCAATGCGCCCCTGAAAATATAGGGAAAACCGAGGACATTATTAACCTGATTGGGATAATCAGAACGGCCAGTTGCGACAATCGCATCGCTGCGCACAGCGTGTACCGCCTCTGGCATGATCTCTGGATTGGGGTTTGCCATCGCAAAAATAATTGGCTTATCTGCCATTGAGGCAACCATTTCAGGGGTGAACGCACCTTCAACAGACAGCCCAAAAGCGACGTCTGCACCGCGCATTGCCTCTTCCAAGCTACGATGGCTGGTTCTCACTGCATGTGCAGACTTCCATTGGTTCATACCCGCCTCGCGGCCCTGATAAATCACCCCACGGGTATCACAAATGATGACATTTTCAGGCGGCATGCCCATCGCCTTGACCAATTCCACGCAGGCGATGGACGCGGCACCTGCACCGTTAACCACCATCCGTGTGTTGGCAATATCGCGGCCTGTAATATGCAGCGCGTTGATCAGGCCTGCGGCAGCAATAATCGCCGTGCCATGCTGATCATCGTGGAATACGGGAATATCGAGCAGTTCTTTGAGACGTTGCTCAATGATGAAACATTCTGGCGCTTTGATATCTTCTAAATTGACACCCCCAAAGCTGGGCCCAAGGAAGCGTGCACAATTGACAAATTCATCAACATCTTTGGTATCGAGGCACAGATCAACCCCATCAAGATCGGCAAATTTCTTAAATAAGACCGCTTTGCCTTCCATCACCGGCTTTGACGCCAACGCGCCAATATCACCAAGCCCAAGCACAGCTGTACCGTTGGAAATGACGGCGACAAGGTTACCCTTGGCGGTGTAATCGTAGGCGCGTGCCGGATCTTTTTCGATTTCAAGACAGGGCACGGCAACCCCGGGGGAATAAGCTAACGATAAATCGCGCTGGGTATTCATTGGTTTTGTCGGCGTAATTTCCAGCTTTCCAGGCCTGTCCATGGCGTGGAAAACCAACGCTTCATTATCGTCCATTACAGCAGCTCCATTCGCTTTATACGTCCCTGTTTTAGCCTTTCTCCTGGCCATTCGTTCTATTCTAGAATGTTTTCAGGCTGAAAGAAGAATTATCTCATCGAATTTCGGCTTCTAACGCAAAAAGTCTTTGCGCAGCGGCCGCGCCAGATCAAAAAGCGGCCCCTGACGGGGATTAATGTGTCGGCCCCGTTTTGGCCTTTTCATCAGCGTCTGCAAGTTCAGCCAGCAAGGTATCCAAGCGGGAGTCATCTAGCCGATGGATCACCTGTCCCAAACGATTAGCGACCTTCGTCGCTTTTGCGCTGAGCTCACGGGTATCAATCACGACCCTTGGATGTGACAACGCAGCGAGTTGTGTCAGCGCCTCTGCATCGTCCCAGATGAGGTTAAAATATTGGCAAATCTGATGAATTAACCCGACTGAAGGTCGGCCGCGTTGGCCATGTTCAAGAGCCGATAGGTAAGCCGCTGACACTTGCAAGCTGTCTGCCATCTGCCGCAGTGTCGCCCCACGATCAGCCCTCAACGTTCGCATCCGCTCTCCAAAAGGCGTCACCGGCTTGGCTCCTCTCGCTGTCGGCGCAAGAGAATATACATCGCCCCACCACCGCCATCTGATGGCTGTGCCGTTGCGTATGACAACACCCGGTCACGGTTAACACCATCGGCCAGCCAACCCGGTAAGGCAGACTTTAAAACCCCGATCACCCGCTGACCATCTTGTTGACGACTGCCTTTTCCAGTAATCACCAAAAGGCACCGCCGGCCTGCACGGTAATTCGCTGCAATAAAGCTATTTAACGCGCCATGGGCTTGTTCCACGTTATGTCCATGCAGATCAAGGCGGGCTTCAATTGGCATTTTGCCCCGCCGCAGGCGTTCAGCTGTGCGCCGGTCGATGCCTGGCAAACGCCCCGGCCTATGCCCTGTTTGCCCCACAGGTCGCCGCTGTTGACCAGGGTCAATCGCTGGCAGGGCGGCAAGGGTCGGTGCTTTTGCCAGCTTACTTGGCCCCAAAAACGGTTTGCTCTGCGTTTTATCTTTTGCAGGTGCATCGCTTGGGAGGGAGTCACCAACATCAATGGTCGCCGATGCCAGCACCTGGGTGTCACGATTAACCTTTGCCCATAAGGCACGTTCTTCTGCGGTTAAGCGGCGCTTCACAGCGTCCCTCCCTCGGTCACATCACGTCATGAGCAGATGACCGGCAAATCTAATCGCGACCGCAAAGGATCATGGGCCCGCCGCCAAAACACTCAATAATCAGGTATAAATGGTCTGTTCAGGTTACGCTGGCAAGCGTGTTTGCGGATTTCAGTCTTGCTGGCGGGGCAATCGCAGGGTTTTTGGCAGCAATACATATGCTTGGCCTGTCGCCGCCATTTTCCCCGCGCGTAAAGCGGCGTCATCATCCCCCCCCCAAAAGACGTCACCGCGAACCGCCCCTTTGATGGCGCCGCCGCGATCTTGGGCAATCAGCAAGCGGTTTAAGGGCGCGCTGTCTGGCGGAACATTCGTTAACGTCAACCAAACAGGCGTTTCAAACGGGATAAATCGGGTATCGACCGCAAGACTGTAACCAGCCGTTAAGGGCACACCTGCTGCGCCTGTTGGACCCGGCCCTTGATTGGCCCGAAAGAAAATGAACGACGCATTGGCATCCATGACGCTAGCGGCTTGCTCTGGATTTGCACGCAGCCAAGCGTCAATCGCCTGCATCGACATCTCAGCACGCGCAATTTCGCCGCGTGCAATCAAGGTCCGGCCAATGGCGTGATAGGGGTGGCCATTATGTCCGTCATAAGCTAAGCGGATTTCCCGGCCATCGGCAAACCGACCTACGCCAGAACCCTGGATATGCAGGAAAAAGGCATCAATGGGATCAGCCCATGCAAGCGTTTCCGCCTTTTTCGCAAGTGCGCCTTGGCCAATCTCGGACCGGCTGTGATAGGGCAATAGACGCGCGCCAACTTGTCGTCCCGCAATCCGGCGGCCCTTTAAATCTTTGGCCCAGCGGCCCAAATCGGCCATCACAAGGTCTGTGGGGCGGGCAAACAGAGGTGCCGTATGGCGCGCATCAGGGATTGCCCGAATGCTTATCCGCGGTTCGTAGTACCCGGTAAACAGCCCATCGCTGCGGCCATCCGCGGTTAACTGATAGGGTGTGAAAAATTGCTCATAAAATTGCCGCGCCGCCAGCGCGTCATCTGTGACCGAGGGGATGGCCGCGCAAATGGCGCGCCAATGGCTAAAATCACCCACCAAACCGTCGGCACCAAAGCCCTTACCAGCGGCAATTCGGCGATCTTTTTGGCAGCCTATTTTTAACGCCGCGATA
>JBELLC010000065.1:0-16490 GCA_042088965.1 Nisaea sp.
CGGGCGAGCTATCGTCTTTTGTGTTTTACGCAGCTGTTGTCGCCGGCGCTGTTGGTGCCCTGTCTGAAGTGGTTGGGGATCTGCAGCGGGCCGCCGGGGCTACGGAACGCTTGCTAGAATTGCTGGCAACACAGCCTGAAATTGCCGCGCCCGCTGACCCAAAGCCACTGCCAGAGCCCTTGCAAGGGCGTATTGGGTTTGAGCATTTACGTTTCCATTACCCCTCTCGCCCTGATGTCGCCGCCTTAGACGATTTTACGTTGGTCATTGAACCAGGGGAAACAGTTGCTTTGGTCGGCCCGTCGGGGGCTGGTAAGACAACGGTCTTTCAGCTTTTGCTGCGGTTTTATGATCCAACCGCAGGCAGTATCCGGATGGATGGGATTGATCTCAGAGCGGCTGATCCGATGGCCTTGCGCGGTGTCATCGGCCTGGTGCCGCAGGACCCGATCTTGTTTTCGGACACAGCGGCAGAAAATATCCGCTATGGCCGTCCCGATGCCAGCGATGATGAGGTGCGGGCGGCGGCTGAAACAGCCAATGCGGCGCAGTTCATCGACGACTTGGCTGATGGGTTTAATTCCTATCTTGGCGAAAAAGGCGTCCGCCTGTCCGGGGGCCAGCGCCAGCGTGTTGCCATTGCGCGTGCGGCCCTTAAAGATCCGGCGGTGCTATTGCTTGATGAGGCCACCAGCGCCCTCGACGCGGAAAGTGAACGCGCCGTTCAACAGGCTTTAGAAACCACCATGGTCGGGCGGACAACTTTGATCATCGCCCATCGGTTAGCGACCATATTGAAGGCGGACCGGATCGTGGTCATGGACCGTGGCCGGATCATTGCCAGCGGCGGGCATGCTCAGCTCATCCGTGATTGCCCACTCTATGCGCGCTTGGCGGCGTTGCAGTTTGACCAAGATCAGCACATCGCAAGCGATGTTGCCCTGCCAGCCGACTCAGCCACTGGTGCCGTTTAACGTTGGGTTAATTTCATTTCGATCCGGCGGTTACGTTTTCGGCCAATTTCATCCGAGCGTGGATCAATCGGCTGAAACTCACCATAGCCGGCGGCAACCAGATGGCTCGCAGGCAGGCCTTGACTGATCAGAAATTGCACGACCGAGATGGCCCGCGCAGCCGATAAATCCCAATTATTCCGGAAGCGATCATTGGAAATGGGAATGACGTCGGTGTGACCCTCGATTTGCAGGACCCAATTGATTTCAGGGGGGATCTTAACAACAATTTGCTTCAATGTTTCGGCGAAAGTAACCAATTGCGTCTGGCCTTTTTCGCCAATCTCAACCGAGCCTGGATCAAAGAACACTTCGCTTTGGAAGACAAATCGGTCGCCGACAATGCGGATATTGCGTTGATTGCCAAGAATGTCGCGTAGACGGCCAAAAAACTCTGACCGGAATCGTGCCAGTTCTTGGACCTTGGTGGCCAAGGCGGCATTCAACCGCTTGCCCAGGTCAACAATCTTTACATTTTGAGCGTCGTTTTCACTTTCGCTGGCCTCGAGCGCAAGACTGATTGACGCAAGCTGCGCGCGCAAGGCCAGGATTTGGTCATTTAAAAGAGCGACTTGGTTGCGGGCTTCAGCAGATAGTTTTTGCGCTTCACTCAGGGTTTCTTGGCTTAAATCATATTGTGACGTTAATTCAGCCAGCGAGATATCGCGATCAGCAACCGTTTTTTGCGCCAATAAGGTCTTGTCCATTTCATCGGCAAGGCGCGCCTCAAGGGCGGTGTTTTTGACCCGTACTTGCGACAACTCTTGCTGCACGTCAGCCGCTGCATCCGCTAGGGATTGATTGGATCGGTCAAGATCGGCTTTTTCATCAGCCAAGACTTTTTTGGCAAGGACCAGTTTGGCAACCTGATTTTCGAGGTCGCCGCGAACTGTTTTAAGAGCGTTGATATCTCGGCGTAGACGCTCTAAATCAGCCAATTGCAGTTCAATTGTTTCTTGGTCTGCGGTAATGGTTTTGTTGGCATCTTGCAGGGCGGCGGCAATCCGGTCGGTTTTTTGGTTTTCGGCCTCTAGCTCTGTTTCCACGGCCTGTAATTTGCCGATCAGCGCATCGCGTTCCTTAATGGTGGACAACAAACGCTCTTTGAGGGAGCCATCGCCACTTTGTAACGTGACAATCCGTTGCTGCAAGGTTGCCCGTTCTGCAACAGCGTCGGCCAAGCGGCTTTCTAAGGTATCACGTTGCTGGCTGACGGTATTGAGGCGTGTCTCAAGGGCGTCGCGGCTGGCCAAAGATGCTTGCAGATCGGCAGAAAGTTGCGCCACGCTGGCCTTTAATTCAGTGCCATTTTCGCGTTCCAAGGCAAGCAAGTCGGCCAATTCAACAACCTGTTGTTGGAGCCGAGATAACGCTTGATCGCGGCCACTTAATGCCTGGGTTAGATAAAACTGCGCGACGATGAAAATCATCAACACAAAGATGATCACCATTAACAAAGTAGCCAATACGTCCACAAAACCAGGCCAAATATTCGTTTCACGATTTGATCTGCGTTTGGCAAGGACGCTCATGTCACCGCCCCCCAGGTGCGGTGCTGTGATGGCGCATCAGTTTTCATTTTCAGCCAGCGCCGCAATTGTGCGCGCCAATAGGCGAATTTCTTGGCGGATTTCGTCAATGGCACCGGTCCGACCATTATTGGTTTCTTCGATCATGCGGGCCATTAACGTTTCGATGTTTCTCAGGTGACTACGGCTGACATCATCGCGGGCTTGGGCCGGGCTATCACTGAGGCGCGTCAGCACCCGCTTCAGCTCATTCTGGCTCTCGCCCATTTCGCTCAAGGTGATGTTTTGGATTTCGAGCAAGTCGCCAATCCGTGCCATCCGGTCATTCAGCTGCCCCATTTGTGAGGTTGCTTGGCGGCGATCTTCTTCACTGCGGGACATAACGCGTTGCAATTTGTCGAGACTCTCGCCCGTCTGTTCTAACAACGCCTGTTGGTAAGCTGTTGCTGAAACTTCTCCGTCAGCCAAAAAGCCAGCACCAGAAGACAGCCGGGTTAAGCTGGAGAGCCATTCTTCAAGTTCGTTATAAAAGCGGTTTTGTGCCTGCCCCAGTTGCAGATCAAGAAAGCCAAGAATAAGCGAGCCAGCCAGCCCGAAAAGCGATGAGCTGAAAGCGGTGGCCATGCCTGCCAAGGGTGATTCAAGGCCAGATTTTAAATCTGCAAACACGTCGACAATATTGCCTGTCTCAATGGTCAGGTTGGCGATGACATTGGCCACCGCGCCGACCGTTCCCAAGAGGCCCCAAAAGGTTCCCAAAAGGCCCAGAAAAATCAGCAAGCCAATGAGGTAGCGGGATAAATCACGTGATTCATCCAAGCGCATCGCCAAACTGTCCAGCAAGGAGCGCAGTGATAGCGTTGATAAACTCATTTTATCTTCGCGTTGCTCGCCCAGCATATTGGCAATTGGGGCCAATAAGCGTGGTGCGGCAACGACGGATAGGCCAGGCTGTTGGCGGCGAAAGGTTTCAATCCAGGTGACCTCGGGGCGCAGGCGAATGACTTGTCGTAGCGAAAACAATACCCCAATAACCAAGGCCGCAATGATCATACCATTCAGCGCTGCATTGGCCATGAAGGCTTTAAGCAAAGGGGCGAAAAGCAAACCGGCGATTGCCATCACGACAATCAAGAACCCAATCATGCGGATCAGTGTCTGTGCTGGGTTGGTCACATTATGTCCTCAACGATTGATAAAAATAAGCGGCGCTGACGCCGTCAACTTATTTGCGGTCGGGCTTAATATCCACCCGATCACGCGGCATCGAGTTATCACGGTCGCCAATCACCTCTAACTTTAGGCGGTTTTTCTGAAAGCCTTCATTTGCCAGCGCTTGACGGACTTTTAAGGCGCGTGACAGGGCAATACGGCGGGCGTTACCAGCGCCAAGTTTCTGTCCGTCGGCATGTGCACGAATTCGCAGAGATGTTGTTTTATCTGCGCTTAAGCTGGCCACGATGCGGGCAATCTCGGCGCGGGCGCTGTCACTCAACTCAGCCTCGCCTTCACCAAAAACAATTTGCCAGCCGGCCGTGTCAGCGGTGTTCACGGCCGCCACTTTGGCGGGCTTTGGCGTGCGCGGCACGGCGGCTGTCGCGGTTATTTTCTTGGCAGGCTTCGCGGCTATTGCGCGCGGCTCTGGTGCCTCCACCCCAACGGTTGGCAGTGTCGCAATAGGCTTGACCGGCGCGATGGGCGTTGGGCTTTTGGTGACCGGTGAAATCGTCGCCGGTTTCGGGCGGTCTGCCTTTATTGGCGCAATTTTTGCCATCGGCTTTGGCCGCGCAGTTTGCATGCTGCGGGGTGGGTTTTTAACATTTGGCATGCGCAGATTTTGAGGCATTGGGAACGCGACGTTACCGCTTTCATGACGCCGGATCCGCAAGGCGTCCCGAACCTTATTGTGCGGCTCATATCCAAGCGCTCTATTCAGCAGAAGGCGCGGAAGGTTTGGCTGCTGACCAAGCTGATCCAAGACATGCGTATTGACCTCTACGGCAGGTTTATTGGAGCCAACATAGACTGTTGACGGGTCTTTCGCCTGAACAGGCCCGTAACTTTGGCTAAAAACCCCTAAAATCGCCAGTGCTGGCAATGTCAGATAGCCCAAATACCGCATGTAATACATCCTACGCGGTCCTTTTTAAAACACGCTGGGTAGGTTATAGCAAACCCAATGCCACTGACCAAGGGGCTATGCTGATTTACCGCCCGGCCGTGGTTTTAATCGCAGGTTCTACGGCGCGGATCGGATCGCTTTTAAAATGTCACGATGAATGGGGCCATTGCCAGAAACGATCTGGCCGCCGTCCAAAGCGGCCTGTCTGCCTTTGTAATTGCTGACCATCGCGCCTGCTTCACGGGCGATAATTGACCCGGCGGCAATATCCCAGGCGTGAACGCCTGTTTGCCAGTAGCCATCCAGGCGGCCAGCAGCGATATAGGCCATATGCAGGGCAGCAGACCCTAAATCTCGAATGGCGGCTGTCTTGCTCGCCAGTTGGGTAATGATTTGCAAGGGGCTTGCGA
This sequence comes from Nisaea sp., assembly GCA_042088965.1. Taxonomy (GTDB): domain Bacteria; phylum Pseudomonadota; class Alphaproteobacteria; order Thalassobaculales; family Thalassobaculaceae; genus TMED26. The sequence continues at coordinate 5,075 of JBELLC010000065.1, forward strand.
CATCATCGGCACTAATCCCGGGCAGGCTGGTGGCAATGACGGATTCCGATAGGTGCTGGCGGCTGGCGACGCGAACCCGGCGATCATTTAAAAACGCCCCCTTACCTTTTTCAGCATAGAAAAGTTCATCACGTAAGGGGTCGTAAATGACCCCGGTGACGATTTCGCCCTTCTGTTCCAGAGCGACAGAAATGCAAAAGAAGGGGATGCCGTGCAAGAAATTGGTTGTGCCATCAAGCGGGTCGATGATCCACCGTTGGCGTTCATGGTTTTGACTTTCAACCGTCTCGCCTTCTTCGGTCAGGAAGCCAAAGTCTGGGCGGGCGAAGCTCAGTTCCTCACGGAGAATCCGGTCGGTTCGAATATCGGCCTTGGAGACAAAATCCCCAGGGCCTTTTTTCGAGACTTGAAGCTTTTCAACTTCGCCGAAGTCACGGACGAGCGGACGGCTCACTTTATAGCAAGCTTTGGCAATGACGTTGACAAGTGCGGAGCGCGCGGCCATTTCAAGCCTTACTCACATAGGTGCCATCAGATGGCTTAACGACAACGCGGCTACCGGCTTCGACATGTGGCGGCACCATCACCCTTTCACCATTTTCCAGGACCGCAGGCTTGTAGGATGAAGAAGCTGTTTGCCCTTTGATCACGGCGTCCGCTTCCACCACTTCCATTTCAACAGTATCTGGCAGTTGCACCGACAGCGGCTCGCCCTCATAGCTTTCGATAGTGACCTGCATGCCATCCTGTAAATAGGCTTTTTGGTCACCGAGATTGGCGGTCGGCACCATCACTTGTTCATAGGTCTCCGCGTCCATGAAGGTGATGAAATCATCATCGGCAAATAGATATTGGCTGTGCCGTTGCTCCAGGCTGACGCGCTCGACCGTCTCGGTGGCGCGGAAGCGCTCATTCAATTTGGTGCCGTCGCGGATGTCCCTTAATTCAACCTGTGCAAAGGCGCCGCCTTTGCCGGGCTTGACGGCATTGATTTTGACCGCAACCCATAACCGTTGCTTATGATCAATCACGTTTCCGGGACGAATTGCATTGCCGTTGATTTTCATAGTCTGGGTGCCTTTGCCGTGATCACTTGCCGCGCGCGGGTTGTAGCAACTCGCGGCGCAGGTGACAATCGTGATTAATTCTCAGGCAATATTGCGTTCAACAATCAGTGCGCGTATTAGTCACCGGGCGTTCATCTAAAAATAATGAATAAGAAAAAAGGTATCTTCAATGCATGATCCAAAGCCGCCCTTCTTTTGCTCTGGCACACCAAAATCAGGAACGACCTTTCTGCAACGCATGTTAGACGCCCATCCCGAAGTCTCCTGTCCATCAGAACAAGGGTTTTCTGAGATCTTCAAAAATCTGCGGGCGTTTTATGCTGGCTATAACGACATGCTTAAAATTCGCGATCGGCGCACCGGTAAGCAAGGTATTCGACCAGTGAGCCTGCAGGCTGTTGAACGGATTTTCGCCTGCCATCTCCAGGTTCTGGCCGAAGACGCAGCACAGGGGAAGCCCCGGTATGGTTTAAATGACAACACAGTTCATCTAAACGTTCAAAAATTTCAACGCATGTTCCCGGCAGCAAAATTTATTCGCATTGTGCGCAACCCAATTGATCGGGCGATATCTGTCTGGCATCAAAATGAACGGGTACACCAGACAGACCACACGCCAGCATTTTTTGCTAAATTCATGCGCGATACCGGCGGCACGCTTGAGGGGTGTATTGTCCGGCTGGCACAGCGCGAGGCCAAAGAGTTGACAACGTTTTTAGATGTCGTCGCTGGCAATCCAAATGTTCTGATCATCCGGTATGAAGATTTTAGCCAGAACCGCGCCGCTGAGCTAAAGCGTCTCTATGGTTTTTTAGGCGCTAAGACGCCGCCACCATTGCTCAAACGCTTGGCTGATCAAGGGGCGATTGGGACCATGGCAAGCGCGTCAAATAACAAGGAATTTTTTCGGGGTGGTGGCCGCACAGACTATGGCGCGGGCATTGTTGCGCCAGAGGTTTGCCGTCAGGCAATGGCGATCATGGCGCAGCCGATGCAGCGATTGGGGTATGATCTGTCGCCGTGGCAATTGCCTGATGCAGGCTGTTAACGCCGCCGCCAGGACCCTCTGGATGGTGCCAAACAGCGCTGATAACGGCCAAAAAATCTGCCTTCGCTTGCACCAATGGGGCGCAGTTTTCGGCGGTAATGCCGCCAATAGCGACCGTTGGGACCACCGCAATATCAGCCCACCAGGATAAGACTTCAGGGCTGGCGTGGTGGCTGACTTCTTTGGTGTTGGTTGGGAAAAACGCCCCAAAAGCAACATAATCCGCGCCTGCCTCGGCGGCGGTCATCGCCAGATGTTTGCTATCATGACAGGTGACCCCAATCATGGCGTCATTGCCCAATATCTCCCGGGCGGCCTTGTACGGGCTGTCACTTTGCCCCACATGGACGCCATCACAGCCTGTTTCAGCGGCCAGATCGGGGCGGTCATTCATCAATACGGGCACCCCATAGCTGTGGGCAACGGGGATGATTGCTGCGGCGGCTGCTCGAATAGCGTCATCGTCGACGTCTTTTAAGCGTAATTGCAGACAGGCCACGGGTCCGGCTTCCAGGGCTGCCGCCAGGTCTTTGGCAAACCCCGCCGGCACAAAGGTCGGCGGGGTGATCAAATAGAGTTGGCAGCCGGCTGTTGTGGTGCTCACGCCTTGCCCTTGTAGATATCAATGATGGTGTTGAGCATAGCCAAGGCGTCGGCGCGTGGCCGTTGGAAGGTATTGCGGCCAATGATTGAGCCGCTGGCGCCGCCTTCATAGAGCTGGCGAATTTCACCCAATAGACCGTCGAGGTCTTTGGCTTCGCCGCCTGAGAAGACAACAATCCGGCGGCCATTGAATGTCGACTGCACCACATGGGCAATACGATCTGCCAAGGTATCAATTTTGATGTTATTGGCCTCATAGGCTTTTTTTGCGGCTGCCAGCTCAAGATGGGCTGTCGGGGGCTTTACCTTAATAATGTGAGCGCCAAGCAAGGCGGCCATGTGCGCTGCGTAAGCGACAATATCAACCGCTGTTTCCCCTTGCTTTGATAAATCGCCGCCCCGGGGATAGGACCAAACAACCACCGCCAAACCATAAGCTTTGGCTTCTTCTGCCATCTCTTGGATCTGGCCCATCATATCAAAAGCCCCATCAGAGCTGGGATAGATGGTAAAGCCGATTGCTGAGCAACCAAGCCGGAGCGCCTCTTGTACAGACCCTGTAATCGCTTGCACGGGTCCATCTTTGTCACGCGCCAAGGAATTGGAACTGTTGACTTTCATGATGGTGGGGATTTGACCGGCAAAGCTATCAGCGCCTGCTTCCAGCATTCCCAACGGGGCGGCATAGGCGGACAAGCCTGCATCAATCGCTAACCTGAAGTGATAATGCGGATCATAGGCTTCTGGATTGGGGGCAAAGCTGCGCGCGGGGCCATGCTCAAAGCCTTGGTCCACAGGCAAAATGACCAAACGGCCTGTGCCGCCAAGCTTACCTTGCATCAAAATGCGGGCAAGATTGGCTTTGGTGCCCGGGGAATCTGATTCGTAATTATCCAAAATGCGTTTCACGCGTTGGGTGATCTTCATAGCCACAACCTCCTTTTCAGACCCGAAGCCTCTTAAAACGTTTTTGCCATTGCCGCAGTGGTGTCCAACATGCGGTTTGAGAAACCCCATTCATTGTCATACCAGCTCAAAACCCGCACCAGCATGCCGTCAATGACCTGGGTTTGGCTAAGATCAAAGGTTGAGCTATGCGGGTTATGGTTAAAGTCGATGGATACCAAGGGTAATTTATTAACCCCCAAAATACCTTTTAGCGGCCCATCGCTCGCTGCTGCTGTGATGGCGGCGTTAACTTCTTCAGCCGTAGTTGCTTTTTTGGGGGTGAACTTGAAGTCAATCAAGCTGACATTCGGCGTTGGTACCCGGATGGAGCTGCCGTCAAGTTTGCCTGCAAGCTCTGGCAGGACCAGCCCAACAGCTTTGGCGGCACCTGTGGATGTTGGGATCATTGAGCTGCCCGCAGCGCGGCCGCGATATAAATCCTTATGCATCACATCCAGGGTCGGCTGATCGCCCGTAAAGGCGTGGATGGTTGTCATATAGCCGCGCTCGATGCCGATCGCTTGGTTCAGCACATGGGCGACAGGCGCAAGGCAATTGGTCGTACATGAAGCGTTCGAAATAACCGTATGTTCAGCGGTTATTTGCTGATGATTGACCCCGTAAACAATGGTCAGGTCAGCACCGGTTGCCGGCGCAGAAACGATCACCCGCTTGGCGCCTGCCGACAGATGCTTGGCGGCGTCCTCGCGTTTGGTAAACAAGCCAGTGCATTCTAAAACGATATCAACGCCGTTGGCGGCATGGGGCAGATTTGCGGGGTCACGCTCTGCGGTTACCGTAATCGGGCCATAGCCGACGTCGATTGTGCTGCCATCAACGCTGATGTCGGCGGGAAAACGGCCGTGGTTGGAATCCCATTGCAACAGATGAGCATTGGTTTCCACGGGCCCCAAATCATTGATCGAAACCACGCGGATATCGTCGCGGCCGCTTTCAACCAGCGCCCGCAATACAAGACGACCAATCCGTCCAAAGCCATTAATGGAAACATTAATTTGCGACATCTACGTCATCCTTCCCTGTTTTCGTTACCTGTTTGTTGATCTGCGCGATGCTTATAACTGCGCCCGTGCCGCAGCTTCAACAGCTGCTGCGGTAATCCCGAAATGCTCAAACAACTTGCCTGCGGGGGCCGACTCGCCAAAGTGTGACATGCCAACGAAGGCACCGTCACGACCAATATACCCCTCCCAGCCTTGGCGAATCCCAGCCTCGACAACAACGGTCACCGAGCCTGGCGCAAGGACGCTATCTTGATAGCTGCGGTCTTGCTCTTGAAAGCGATCTAAGCATGGCATTGAGACAACGGCTGTTGCAATCCCATCGGCCTCTAGGGATGCCCGTGCTGCGACAGCTAACGCAACTTCTGAGCCACTGGCGATTAAGGTTACTTGTCGGCTACCAGCACTGCGATCGGCCAGCACATAGCCGCCGCGCAGGCAGAGATTATCCGCAGAATAACCGTCACGGAGTTGCGGCAAACCTTGGCGGCTTAGCGCCAACACTGAAGGCGTTGTGCGGTCAATCAGCGCCGCTTCCCAACATTCTGCCGTTTCAACAGCATCGGCCGGGCGATAGGTGTTCAAATTGGGGATCGCCCGTAAGGCCGCCAAGTGCTCTACCGGTTGATGGGTCGGGCCATCTTCACCAAGGCCAATCGAATCATGCGTCATCACGTAAATGGTGCCCAAGCCCATGAGCGCTGCAAGCCGAATAGACGGCCGACAATAATCAGTGAAAACCATAAACGTGCCGCCCGCGGCAATCACCCCGCCATGCAGCGCCATGCCATTCATAGCCGCTGCCATCGCGTGCTCACGGATGCCATAATACATGTAGTTGCCATGGGGATTGTCGGCATCAATCGGGGTCATCGCGGCAACTTTAGTATTGTTAGAGCCTGTCAGGTCAGCGGAGCCAACGATGAGGCTGGGCAGCGCCGGCACCACGGCGTCAATGGTGTTCTGCGAGGCCACACGGCTGGCAATCTTCATCGGTTCAGCAGCCAGTTTTTGTTTCAAGCTTGCAACGGCGGCACGCGCCGCCTCGAGGCTTGGCTCACCCATGGCGCGGCTAAATTCAGCGTGGTTTGGGGCGGCGGCTAAACGGTCGCGCCAGGCGGCGTGTAAGGCCTTGCCGCGCTTGCCTGCGGCCCGCCATGCGCTGGCGATATCGTCCGGAATCACAAATGCTGGGTGCGGCCATCCAAGTGCCTCACGGGTGGCTGCAATCTCCTCGGCACCCAGCGGTGCGCCATGCGCGCCAGCTGTTCCTGCTTTTGTTGGTGCGCCATACCCGATGGTCGTTTTGCAGGCGATAAGAGTTGGTTTATCGCTTGCTTGTGCAGCTTTTATGGCCGCCGAAATCGCTGCTGGATCATGACCATCAATAGCTGCACAGGCCCAGCCAGAGGCTTCAAAACGGGTGATATGGTCATCAGATGTGCTGAGTGATGTTGGTCCATCGATGGAAATGCCATTATCATCAAACAATACGATGAGCTTGGACAGCTTCTGATGGCCTGCCAGTGAAATCGCTTCTTGACTGATTCCCTCCATGAGGCAGCCGTCACCTGCGATCACATAGGTGTAATGATCCACTAAGCTGCTGCCATGACGGGCGGCCAATGTCCGTTCGGCCAAAGCCATGCCAACGCCATTTGCCAACCCTTGACCGAGCGGGCCAGTGGTTGTCTCGATGCCGCCGCCGACGCCATATTCGGGGTGGCCTGCGGTACGCGCGCCAAACTGCCGGAAATTTTTTATCTGATCCAAACCAAAATCATCATAGCCGGTCAGGTGTAACAAACCATACAGCAACATTGAGCCGTGACCGGCGGACAAAACAAAACGATCTCGGTCATGCCAGCCAGGTGCTGAAGGGTCGTATTTCAAGAACTCGGTGAACAACACTGTGGCCACATCAGCCATGCCCATTGGCATCCCGGGGTGGCCTGAATTTGCGGCTTGAACAGCATCCATGGCGAGCGCGCGAAGTGCATTGGCCATCGAACGTGGCGAGACGGCAGGAGAAGAAGACGACATCATTATGGCACCTAAAAGGTCATAAGGTCTGAAAGCAGCACCTCTACATTAACGACGGGTAACGTATTTGGAGTGCTGTGCCGCCGCGACGTTTTCCCATGAATTCGTTGCAACGAGCAGGGCGAAGATGCCGTTGTGACAGGGGCGCGTCAACCGAAGAAATTGCCGCTTCAGCTGCTTCAGCTTGCAGCACCGTGCAAACGCCGCGCCGAAGCTGTTGGTCACAGAGACGACTTCTCATTGACGGAGTGGCTTGGCGAAATGTATGATGAAGCCGCTTTAAGTATTGCACATTAGTCATTGTATTTATCCAAGGAATGCCGATGGGCAAACTCATTGATGCGCGGGAAAGACTGTCGGCGGCTGTTGAACGCCTCGAACAGGCTCTGAATGAAAACGGATCTGTCGGTGACCGCGAGAATGCGAGCTTACGGCACGATCTTGCAGACCTCCAGGCCAAATACGCCGAGGCGTCGGAAGTTATCACTGTGGTTGGTGGACAGCTTGATCAGACCATTCAGCGGCTCGAATCGACTTTGCAGGCGCCGCGTTTGGAGGAACAATAGGCGATGGGGCAAGTTGATATCACGGTCAATGGCAAAGCTTATCGCATTGCCTGTGAAGATGGTGAGGAGCAGCGCTTGGAAGACTTGGCAGGTGTCGTTGATGGCCATGTTCAGGAATTGGTCGCCCAAGTTGGGGCCATTAGCGACAGTCGGTTATTGGTCATGGCAAGTTTGCTGATCGCCGATGAACTTGCGGACCTGCGGGATAACGGTGGGGTGTCCATAGATGGCCAAAACAGCGATGCTGTCGGTCCGCCAGCGGGCATTGAGGAAGAGAATTTAGCAGAGACGATCAATCAGGTTGCGGCGCGGATCGAAGGGCTTGCAGATCAATTTGTCCGCGATAGGTGACAAAGCCTATCAGTTCACGGTAAAAGGTCTCGACGGTCGCTGCCTGGTTCGTTAGGACGCGCATATCTCTGGGGCTATACTCCATTATCCTTGGGAGCTACCTCTGTCGAGATCGTGGTCTCGATACGCGGCGCCCACCTGCACGAGCAGGCACCAGAGGATGGCATGGGAGCCGACGGCTAAGGTGGCACCGTTGTTTTAATTGCTTACGGGTGATGCTTGGACGATACCATTATGTCCGCGCCCATTAATGTCGCGGATGCCAAATCAATCCTGCGAAGCGCGGCGGAAGCGCGGCGCGCGCAGGCAGCAGCAGATGACGGTGACAGCGCCGCTGTGAGCATTGCCGACAATGTCCTGTCTTGGCGGCGACCCGTGGCAGGTGATTTCATTGGCGTCTATTGGCCTTTCCGGAGCGAAGTTGACACCCGCCCTTTGATCAACCAATTACATACGGCAGGTTGTGTCATCGGCCTGCCTGTCGTGGTGGCCAAAGCGATGCCGCTGATTTTCCGTCAATGGACACCTGATGCTGAAATGATGGCTGATGGGTTTGGGGTGATGGTGCCAGGGCCATCCGCTGCAGAATTGACGCCGCGCACTGTGGTGACGCCGCTACTGGCGTTTGACCGGCTGGGATATCGGCTGGGATATGGGGGCGGCTTTTACGATCGAACCTTGGCGCAATTACGCGCTGATAGTGGGGTATTGGCCATCGGTGTTGCCTTTGCGGCGCAAGAGATGGAAACAGTGCCGATTGACGCCCATGATATACGACTCGATGCGATTGCCACCGAGACAGAGATTTTAGAATTTGGGGTTTAAAAGATGCGGGTCCTTTTTTTAGGCGACGTGGTGGGGCGGGTCGGCCGTGATGCTGTGGTCGCCGAATTGCCAGAATTGCGGCAACGCTTGGCGCTAGATTTTGTGGTCGTCAATATTGAAAATGCTGCCGGTGGATTTGGGGTTACTGAGACGATTTGCAATGCCATGCTTGATGCAGGTGCTGATGTCCTCACCTCCGGTAATCATATCTGGGATAAGCGCGAAATTATCGCCTATATTGATGAGCAACCCCGGCTTTTGCGGCCCCTCAATTACCCTGCTGATACCCCGGGGCGGGGCGCTAATATGTATGAATTGCGCGATGGTCGGCGGGTGATGGTGATCAATGTCATGCTGCGTTTGTTCATGGATTCCTTAGATGATCCATTCGCAGCTGTTGAGCGGCAGATTGCAGACATGTCCCTTGGCTATGGGGCTGACTTTATCCTCGTGGATATGCATGGCGAGGCCAGCAGTGAGAAAATGGCCATGGGCCACTTTCTTGATGGCCGGGTCAGCCTGGTGGTTGGGACCCATACCCATGTGCCGACAGCTGATCATGCAATCTTGCCCCATGGGACAGGGTATCAGACCGATGCCGGCATGTGTGGTGACTATGATTCCATTATTGGTATGAAAAAAGATGCGCCAATCGACCGATTCGTGCGCAAAATGCCGGGCGCACGGTTAGAGCCAGCAGATGGTGAGGCGACCATTTGCGGGGTGATGGTTGAAACCGACGACGCGACCGGTCTGGCGACAAAGATTGCGCCGTTGCGTCTGGGCGGACATTTATCTGCGGCGATGCCAGAGTGAGCGTTTTAAGACAGTTGGCCGTTTAAGACAGTGGGTCGTGCTGGGAGAATGATATGATCGAAAGCTGGCGCGATTTAACGCAATCAGAGATTTATGCTGCTCGCCAGCGAATCGCCGGCCGGGTGACCCGTACGCCCCTTATTCGCGCCCACGAATTGTCGCATCGTCTGGGCGGTGAGGTTTGGTTTAAGCTTGAAACCTTGCAAGCCACAGGTGCTTTCAAACTGCGCGGCGCCACCAACGCGCTGTCCTGTTTGACCGATGCCCAGCGGGCCTGCGGGGTGACTTGTGTGTCCTCTGGCAATCATGGCCGGGCGCTTGCCTTTGCCAGTCAGGCCATGGGCGTGCGGGCGATCATTTGTCTGTCATCTCTGGTCCCACATATAAAGGTCGAGGGGATTCAACGGTTTGGCGGTGAGGCTCGGGTTCATGGGGATAGCCAAGACGCCGCTCAGGAAGAAGTTGACCGCTTGGTCAAAGCGGAAAAGATGGTTGAGATTAACCCCTTTGACGACCCTTATGTGATCGCGGGGCAAGGCACCATCGGGTTGGAGATTTTGGAAGATATGCCAGAGGCGGATCAGGTGATCGTGCCGCTGTCTGGCGGCGGTCTGATTTCGGGGATTGCCTTGGCAATTAAATCAGCAACAGCGCATATGCAGGTCCACGGCGTCACCATGGCGGATGGCCCGGCGATGTATGAAAGCCTGCGGGCAGGCCATCCTGTGGATGTCATTGAAACGCCAACTCTTGCGGATGCGTTGAGCGGAGGGATTGGTTCTGCCAACCGTTTCAGTTTTGAGCTGACACGGCGCTATGTGGATGACAGCCATTTGGTGGATGAGGCCGCGATTGAACGGGCCTTGTCTTGGTTATATTATGAAGAACGCTTGATCGCTGAAGGCGGTGCTGCGGTGGCGGTGGCAGCCCTGTTAGAGGGGCGTATCGCGGCCGCAAGCAAAACCACGGTTGTGGTCATCAGCGGCCGTAACATTGACATGGATAAACTCACACATATCATCGCGGGCAAACCGCACCTCAGCTGATCGGTTTGGCGTTATTGCTTGATTTCGCCAGCGAACAGACGCTCGCGCAGACGCGCCATGCCGCGCAGCCAGCGGTCCCGGTCGCCTGCCTTACGGGCCATATAATCGGCCACTGTGGGATGCGGCAGGATAATAAACTTTTCTGCATCCATGCCCTGAATCACAGCGTCAGCCACATCTTCTGCTTCAATCATACCATCAACGGCTGCTGGCGTTGCCCCGCGGCCGCTGGTCATGGCAGTGCGGACACCTTGTGGACAGACGACAGAAACCCTAATTCCGGCGGGGGTATATTTGGCAGCAAGAAACTCAGCCAGACCAAGGGCGGCGTGTTTGCTCATGGTATAGGCCGCTGAATCAACTTGGATCAACAGGCCTGCTGCTGACACCGTATTGACAAGATAACCAGATCCGCGCGCCGCCATCCCAGGCGCGACAGCGCGGGCAGCATAGACATGCGACATGGTGTTGATCTGAAAACACGCCAGAATATCGTCGTCAGATTGGTCTTCATCGCCCATGCGTATGATGCCAGCGTTTGAACAAAAGACATCAACAGGGCCATGGGCGGCTTCTGCCGTCGCCACAAGGGCCTTTATCTGCGCCTCATCGGAGACGTCGGTGGGCACCGCCAGGGCATCAAGTTCGCTGGCGACGGTTTTCACACCATCGCGATCCATGTCTGCCAAAATAAGTGCTTTAGCGCCCTCTTGCTTGAACCGCTGGGCCATTGCCCGGCCAATTCCGCTGGCAGCGCCGGTTACAACAATGGTTTTGTTTGTGACACGCATGAAAATGCCTCCCTATATGCGTTTATGCTGCACAGAAATAGGCCAAAACCTGGTCAATTATGGCAGTTGCAGCGAGAAGAGATCTTTTTTGATTGATCCGTTTGTGATTTGACCCTCGTATATCACATAGTGCAGCAGAAAACATTGGATCCGGTCGTCGCGATTTGAGACCGGTTCAGATGCTGACCTTTTGGAGGTTTGGGAAACTTAACGATGTTCAAAGAGCCGGCGAACCAGAACGCTTTTAGCGCCACCACCCGAGGAATACGGGTCATCGCCCAACCATTTTA
>JBELLC010000066.1:0-6525 GCA_042088965.1 Nisaea sp.
CATCCAAACGGTTTGACTTTTGTTGAAGACAACAAGGACATCGATTTTCGCGCCGCAGTGCAAGGTTTTGGGTTTGAGATTGCCGAAAAAGCAATCATTCGCGGCTTAAATTATTCACGTGGGCGGCCCGTGACCATCCGGCTTTATCAACGACGGTAGTTGATCCGCCGCCGCCATCGGAGTAAGAAGCGAGGTCTGGATAACAAAGGGCTAGACCCGTGATGGCGCCGCCAATAACAAATGCATCACATTCTTCGGAAAATTCACAGGCCGTGACATTGTCGGTGGTGGTTCCGATCTTAAATGAGGCCGCGAATATCGCTGACTTGGTCGGCGAAATTGTCACGGCCCTGGACGCCGTGACTGATTTTGAAATCATTTACATTGATGATGGCAGCGAAGACGATAGTTTGGCGATCTTAACCGCGTTAAAAGCCAAGGTGCCGCAATTGCGGGTGCTGCGGCACAGTCAGCGTGCGGGCCAAAGTGCGGGCACTCATAGCGGTGTTCAGGCAGCGCGTGGCAGGTTAATCGCGACCCTTGATGGCGATGGTCAAAATGATCCAGCTGATATCCCTAAATTGCTGGCAGCGTTTAACGCTGGTGATGCCAGAACCTATCGGATGGTCACAGGGCACCGCGTCAATCGCCGGGACACATGGTCCAAGCGGATCGGCTCGCGTTTGGCCAATAAGGTGCGTGGCGGCTTGTTGAATGATGCCAATCCAGACACCGGCTGCGCGTTAAAGCTATTTGAGCGAGAAATGTTCTTAAATTTACCGTATTTTGACCACATGCACCGGTTTTTACCGGCCCTGGCCAAACGTGCAGGCTGTCAGGTAACCGTGGTGCCTGTGAATCACCGGGGGCGATTGCACGGGGAATCGAAATATAGTAATTTTGGCCGCTTAATCGTCGGTGTTCCAGACCTTTTGGGCGTGGCTTGGTTAATGCGTCGGGCACCTAAATTGCTTGATCGGGAAGAAATCTAAATGTCTTATCTCCCAGATCCTGATAATCTTTTCAGCTCGGTTAATATTTGGCTTGCGGTTGGCCTATTGGGGCAAATGCTGTTTGGTGCCCGGTTTGTGATCCAATGGATTATGAGCGAGCGGATTGGCCGAAGCGTCATTCCTCTGCCCTTTTGGTTCTGTAGTTTTGGCGGTGGCGTGGTGCTGTTATCCTATGCCATCCATAAGGAAGAAATTGTCTTTATCATTGGCCAAGGCATGGGGCTGATCATTTATGTTCGCAATTTATTTTTGATTTATCGTGAATGGCGCGATGGCCGCGTTAATAGTTTTGGTGATTAATTGATATTCTGTCTCTGTAAGTGACGGTTTTGATACGATTTTAGGGCGGAAATAGAGTAGCAGCAGCCCATTCCTTGGATGACCATCAGTCCAACGCGGCAGATGGGAACCAGCACATGTTTGATTTAACACAACAGCAAGAATTAGTGGATCAACTTCACCAGGTCAGGCACCCAATCCAAGGGGCAAAAGGCTTACCGAATCCTTTTTACGTCGACCCTGAAGCGACGTTATTTGAGCAGAAAAGACTGCTGCATGATGGCTGGGCTTGCATCGGCTTTGCCCATGACGTTGCCCGCCCCGGGGCGCTACAACCGGTGGATCTTGCCGGCGTGCCTTTATTGATGGTGCGTGATCGTGACGAGAGCTTGCGAGTCTTTCACAATGTATGTCGACATCGCGGCGTTACCTTGGTTGACCATCCGACAACCTGCCGAGGATTGATCCGCTGTCCCTATCATTCCTGGACCTATCGTCTGGATGGTCAGCTGAAAGCCACACCGATGGTTGGCGGCACGGGGCGGCATCATCACCCCGGCATTGATACGGCCAAACTTGGCTTGCTGCCGGTTGCCAGCGGTGAATGGCGCGATTTGGTATTTGTAAATATTTCTGGTGATGCGGGAACATTTGAGGATTTTATCGCCCCTCTTGCGCAGCGGTGGGCCGATTTTGATGGTGCAGAAATACACCATGGCGGCAGTGATTCGTCCTTTAGCCTCACCCTTGAGACGAATTGGAAACTGGCGGTTGAGAATTATTGTGAGAGCTATCACCTGCCATGGGTTCATCCAGGTCTGAATGTCTATTCACGGATTGAAGACCACTATCATATTCAAGACCAAAAAGTCATCTCGGGGCAGGGAACGCGCGTTTACCAGCAAATTAAAGGGGACGCGGGGCAGACTTTTCCCAGCCTGCCCGACTTACCTGCAAAATGGCACCGTGGTGCGGAGTATGTCGCGCTGTATCCAAATGTCCTCTCTGGCGTTCACAAGGACCACATGTATCACATTTTGCTGACCCCGGTGGGACCAACCCGCACCATTGAACGGGTGGAGATTTATTATTTCGACGCCCGCGTCACAACCGATGAATTTGCTGATTTGCGGCAACGAAATGCGGCATTATGGCGCGGCGTCTTTGTTGAGGATGTGGATGTTGTCCAGCGGATGCAGCGCGGCCGCGCCTCCCCTGGCTTTGATGGCGGCACCTTTTCCCCTGTCATGGACCCCCCGACCCATGATTTTCACAAATGGGTAGCTGAACGCTTGTTAGGGGGCATGTAACAGGGCTTTTACTTGCCATCTGCCGCTATCCGGGCTAGGCGTTGCTCAAATTTTCTTGGGAGGCTTATGCCATGTCGATGACAGCAGTTTTTAAACCAGCGCAGGCTGGCAAATTAAGTTTAGCCCTGGCTTTGACAGTCATGGTGACAAGCGGTGCAGTTGCACAGACAGCAGCAGGGTCGGGCGCTGTCAAAACCCCACCGCCGTCGACCGTGGTGGCCAAGGTTGGCGATCACGAGGTGCTGTATAGCGATATTTCGGACGTCTATGTCCGCCTCCCAGCGCAATATCGTCAACGCTCCATTGATGCTTTGTTCCCGCAATTGTTGGAACGGCTGATTGATGCCCGCTTACTCGGACAGGCCGCCTTAGACGCAGGTATTGATTCCCGCCCGGATGTGCAACGGCGCATCAAGTCAGCAATTGATGATGTGGTTGCACAAGTGTTTTTAACGGAAAAAGTTGAAAATGCGATCACCGATGACATGCTGGAAGCCAAATATAAAGAGGTTGTTGCACAATCTGCGGGAACCGGCGGCGAGGTTAAAGCGCGTCACATTCTGTTGGCAACAGAAGCCGCGGCAAAAGAGGTCATTGCGGCCCTCGCGGCTGGCGCTGACTTTGCGGCGCTGGCGCAAGAAAAATCCACGGGCCCTTCAAAAACCCAAGGTGGTGACCTTGGCTGGTTCAATGCTGAGCAAATGGTGCCAGAGTTCTCGCAAGCCGCGTTCGCGCTGGAGCCAGGCAGCGTCACGCCAACGCCGGTGCAAACCCAATTTGGCTGGCATGTGATCAAGGTTGAAGACAAACGCACCAATACGCCGCCGTCATTTGTGCAGATGCGCAATCAACTGTCCCAGCAATTAACCCAAGAAATTGTTGGTGCCTATCTTGATGGCCTGCGCAAGGGTGTCAGCGTTGAGCGCTTCAACATTGATGGCAGTAAGGCCCAGTAGTTTGGCCGCCTGAACTGTCTCAACCGCTGCGTTTTTAAAGGAAGCCGATAAGAGCACAGACCATGACCCTTGTTACCTCGCCTCTGGCACCGACTGATCAGCCCTATTTGTCTCCGCTTGCCGGGGTGCGCCTTGGCGCGATCGAAGCAAATCTGAAATATCGTGGGCGCCGTGACCTGTTGTTGGTGGCGCTGGCACCCGGGACAACGGTGGCAGGGGTTTTTACAAAGTCAAAAACAGCTGGCGCGCCGGTCGTTTGGTGCCGCCAAAACTTGCCTGCTGGTCACGCCCGCGGGGTTTTGGTCAACGCTGGTAACGCCAATGTGTTCAATGGTGCGGCGGGCACCGCAGCGGTTGCGCGGGCGGCAGATGCGGCGGCAGCGGTGCTGGATTGTGCACCAGAGCAGGTCTTTATGGCATCAACCGGCGTCATTGGCGAGCCCTTGGACGCAGAAGCCATTGCGGCCGCCATGGGCAACGCCCAGCAGGCCCTGGATAGCGATGACTGGGCCGGGGCAGCGGCGGCCATTATGACCACTGACACCTTCCCAAAACTTGCTACCCAGCGGGCGCGGATTGGCGATGTCGCCGTTACCTTAAATGGCATCACCAAAGGCTCTGGCATGATCGCCCCCGATATGGCGACCATGTTAGGGTTTTTGTTTACAGATGCTGCGTTGCCAGCGGCTGTTTTACAAACCTTGCTGTCGCGTGCGGTTGCCAAAACATACAATTGCATCACCGTAGATAGTGACACCTCGACCAGTGATACGGTCTTGTTGTTTGCCACGGCTGCAGGGAGCGATCACGGGCGCATTGAAAACGCCAACGATCCCCGCCTGAAAGACTTTAAGCGTGCTTTGGATGCCCTTTGCCATGATCTGGCGTTGCAAGTTGTACGCGACGGGGAAGGCGCCCAAAAGTTGATCGAGATTTCCGTTGCAGGGGCGACATCGCCTGCTGCTGCGCGCACCATTGCGATGTCGGTGGCTAATTCGCCTTTGGTTAAAACAGCGATTGCTGGTGAGGATGCGAATTGGGGACGGGTGGTGATGGCTGTTGGCAAGTCAGGGGCGCCGGCCGATCGTGACCGACTGTCGATTGATATTGGCGGTGTCACCATTGCCCGCGATGGTCGCCGGGTCGATGGCTATGACGAAGCGCCGGTTGCCGCTCATATGCGCGGCCAGCATATTAATATTCACATTGATGTTGGGCTTGGTCGCGGGCGGGCGACTGTTTGGAGCTGTGATTTGACCCATGCCTACATTGATATCAATGCCGACTACCGGAGCTGATATCGACGCTATGGCGGAAAAACCGGTTGTTTTGGTTGCTGCTGTTGCGCTCATCGATGCCGATGGTCGCGTGTTGATTGCGCAACGCCCAGAAGGCAAATCAATGGCCGGGCTGTGGGAGTTTCCGGGTGGCAAGGTTGAACCAGGGGAAACCCCTGAAGACGCCTTGATACGGGAAATGCGCGAAGAATTGGCGATTGATACCGCCGCGTCCTGTTTGGCGCCGCTCACCTTTGCCTCGCATTCCTACGCTGATTTTCATTTGCTGATGCCGCTCTTCGCTTGCCGTCGATGGCACGGCCAACCTCAAGCGGTTGAACATCAAGCATTGAAATGGGTGCGGCCGTTGCGCTTGTCAGCGTATGACATGCCAGCGGCGGATGTGCCCTTAATCGCCATGCTTCGCGATCTTCTTTAAGCAGCATTCTGCTTTAGCCAGTCGGCAATTGGTTGCCAAACCGCATTGACAGCGTGTGCTGACGCCATCATCCCCACATGACCGAGAGGGGGGCGCAGTAACCTTGCGTGCGGCATGATCGCGGCCAAGGCAAGGGCGGAGTTTGGAGGCACAATGCGGTCTGCGGCAGGGATGGTGAGCAGGCTGGGGCAAGTGATTGATGCAGGGCTGACAGCTTGGCCTGCGACGTGCCACTGACCATGATAGGGCCGATTTTCGCCGTACCACCCCAGCAAACACTCTTTGGCGACATTTTCCACCACAGGCACGCCATCGTTTAGCCAGTCTTCTAAGGCAACAAAGGCTGTTGCCGCAGCGCCATCAGGATCAAGCTTCTGGAATTTTAAAAATTTTCGCATGACCAGCATGGGATCAAGGCTGTGGAACAGCGTTTGTATGAGATCCACAGGCAAGCCGCCTGACTGCTTTAACAGCATCTCAATTTGGGGCTGAAATAGGTCAATATGGGCGCTGCCAGGGGGCGCGTCGGCACGAAAGTCCCAAGGGGTTGCAATGGTCGCCAAAGCCGCGATGTCGTGGCGCCGGCGCTGTGCCAGTGCTAAGGCCAGGTTGCCGCCCATGCAATACCCCAGAACCGCAACAGGCCCGCCTGCTACGACGGTTGCATGATCTAGCGCGCGGTCTAGCCTGCCGGCGATGTAATCGGTTAAGGTAAAGTCGCGCTCGATCTTCCCTGGATCACCCCAATCTAAAACCAGCGGCCGAAACCCCGCCGCCGCAAGCCAAGCCGAAAAACTATGATCTGGCCGAAGGTCAAGGATATAGCTGCGATTAACCAGCGATGGGACCAGCAATACCACAGGTTTATCGCTGCCAGCGGCATGATCGGTTAAGGTGCTATTAGCTTCCTGCCAGATGATCGGCGCCGGGTTTGCTTGGCGGCGATAGGGGTGTCGGCGATAGGCCAGAATGGCGGCCAGAAAATCACTCATTCTTTGGCTAGCGTTCTGCGCGACAGCCAAGGTGAAGGGGTTGATTGTGGCGGTCTTTTCTTCATCGCTTAGAAGCTGTTCAGCGGCCCTTTTTAGGTCTGCCAGGGGATCGTTTTGTGGTTTCATCAGCGGTTGCGGAAAGCTGGGCCAACTTTCGCTCAAGTTGGTTGATGCGATCACGGAGGTCAGCCATGTCGTCGCCGCTGTCATCAGATGCAGGGGCAGGGGACGCGGGCCCAGACGCGGGCCCAGACGCGGC
>JBELLC010000066.1:6625-16486 GCA_042088965.1 Nisaea sp.
TGGGTGTTTGCTCTGAGCCATATTCCGATGTGTTTGCTTCGGTTGCTGAGGCGGCATCTTCCCACCATTGACGCCATAATCCAAAATAATCGGACGCGCGCTGATCTTGGGCAAGGGCGCTAACTTGGTCCTGGTATAGATCTAGATATCGGGCCGCAAGCCTATTTAAGTCATCGTCCTTTTTCATCGCCGCAGTATAACCCTGGACGCGGGGTCGGCCCAGGCATAAATTTTCGAGCGCATATTGCAGCGCAAAGTTAAATTTTTGCTGATAAAGCGTCGAGTTTTGTCTTTATCGTTGCAAAGCAAAAGAAATACAGACAGGTTATTACTTGACTTTAAATGTCTCCAAAGGAAGCGAAATGGTTGCTGAAAAACCAAAAGCCGAGGGACGTGGGCGGCGCTCGAAAACGGATACTGGAAATGTTCCAGACGGCGTGATTGTCATCAAAAAATATGCGAACCGCCGTCTTTATAATACAGCGAGTAGCAGTTATGTGACCCTTGATCATCTCTGCCAAATGATCAAAGAAGGTATTGAGTTTATTGTTTTTGATGCGAAAACCAATGATGACATTACACGTTCAGTGCTCACACAGATCATTGTCGAAGAAGAAGGCAAGGGCCAAAATATGCTGCCGATCAGCTTTCTGAGGCAGTTAATCGGGTTTTATGGCGATAGTTTGCAAATGGTTGTGCCCGGTTATCTTGATCAGGCGATGAGCACGTTTTCTCAAAATCAGGACCGCACCCGGGATTATATGCAAGAAGCTCTTGGTGGCCTGTTTCCGCTCAATCAGTTCGAGGACGTTAGCAAACAAAACATGGCGATGTTTGAACAAGCGATGCGATTTTTTACACCGCCGACGGGTGCCGGAGCAAAAGCCAGCTCAGCTGCGTATTCGGGCGGGACTCCCGGCGCAGGGTCAACGTCAGCAGAGCCGTCGCCCCCCTCAGAGCCAAGCAACGATGCGATCGACGCCCTGAAAAGCCAAGTTGATCTGCTCCAAAAACAGCTCAATGAATTAAGTAAAAAAGCTTAATTGGACTAAAATTTATCCGCTGCCTTGCCTTTGCGTTTAAAGCGGAGAACAATCGTTGACATGTTGCCGTCAACGAAAGGTTCTGATGATGTCTAGTCCTGTTTACAGCCATGGCCGCCCCAGTGTCCGCGGTGCAGGTGGCATGGTCGCCTCTGCTCACCCGCTGGCGTCGCTTGCCGGCATCAATATGTTGCAAGCAGGCGGCAACGCGTTTGACGCTATCGCCGCAACAGCGGCCAGCCTTAATGTGGTCGAGCCGTATATGTCGGGCCTCGCTGGGCTTGGCATGGCGACGATTTACACCGCAGCAGACGACCAGATCCGAACATTGGATTTCCATCCCCCTGTCCCAGCTGCATTTGATGCCAGCACCCTCAGCCGCGCTGAAACCATGGACGGTCCAAATGCCAGCGGTGTGCCGGGGAATTTGGCGGGCTGGTGCTTTTTGGTGGAAACCCTGGGCCAGCTATCGCTGGAGCAGATTTTCGCGCCAGCCATCAACCAGGCCCGCAACGGCTATCCAACATCAGCATTTTTTCAAGAAATGACAGCGGTTGGGAAAACCCGCCAGATGCAGCCGGAATGGCAAGAAACTTATGTTGATCCCTCTGATGGTGGCCAGATTGGGGCCGTCATCAAACAGCCAGCGCTGGCAAAAACTCTTGAAGATATTGCGGTTAAAGGCCCTCAACATCTATTTGGTGGGGCGCTGGGTCAGCAGATGGTTGACCATATTCAAAAGCTGGGTGGCTGTCTGTCGATGGCTGATCTTGAAGCTGTCGCTGCGATTTGGGAGGTACCAATCACAGCTAGATTTGGGGCTTTGGAGGTGAATGTGCCGCCGCCGCCAGCGGAATCTTTTCAAATCCCGCTGACCTTACGGATTCTCGATGGCCTTGATCTGGCCGCCGCTGGGCATTTATCGGCGGACCATCTTGACCCGGTTTTGCGGGCGATTCGATTGGCCGCTGAAGTCCGGATTCAAAACAACCGCTGCCGGTCAGAACGGGTTGCTGAATTGCTCGAGGAAAGCCATATCGCCCTGCTGCGCGCGCAGGTGATGAGCGGTGCACCGATCATCGGTCGGACCGAACAATTCGGCGATGCACCAAGCCCGGCGGTGCGCGCAGCCCGCGAACACACCACCTCATTTTCTGCTGTGGATGCCGCTGGTAACATGGTTTGTCTGACACAGAGCTTGGGATCAATGTATGGCTCTGGTGTGGTCATTCCAGGCACTGGCGTATGCATGAATAATTTCATGAATTGGGGCGATATTAACCCTGCTTCGCCGAATTATCTGCGCGGTGGAGAGCGGTTTGGCATGTGCCTCGCACCGTCGATATCGCGCCAGAACGGTGAGGCGGTCTTGGCGCTGGGCACACCGGGTAGCTATGGGATTTTGCAAACACAGGTGCAGGCGTTGGTGCATCATCAAGTTTACGGCCTTGACCTGCAAGCTGCCATTGATGCTCCGCGGGTGCGGCTGTGGGATGATCGGCGGGTTGATGTTGAGGCCCGTGTGGAAGCGGATGTCTTGGCAGAATTAACAGCTCGCGGCCACGACGTGCACAGCTGTGAGGCCTTTTCCATGTCTTGCGGTGGCATGCAGGCGATTGCCCGCAATCCTGCCAATGGTGCGTTGACAGGCGCTGCTGACTCCCGCCGTGATGGTGCCGCAATCGGTATTTAAAGCCGCCAGATTATTGGCTTAATAACGCAGTTCGTCATAGATCGGCAGCACAGATTGCTGCCAGCGTCCATGATAGTTCGCAAGCATTTGATCTGCGGCTGTTATACCGCTATCAGCGATGACATCTAACGGGTTTAAGAAATGCGCTTCGGTGTCACCTACCGCATCTAACCGTTGGCGGGCGGTAAGCCCTGCGCGGGAGATGGCCAGTACTTGCTTTGCTAGATGTTGTAAGTTACCGCCGCGAAAAGCTGTTTTTAAGCCATGACGGGGCACCTCATCACGCAGCTGGGTAATTTCTTCCAGGGACCAATCTTTGACAAGATCCCACACCGCGTCTTCGGCACTGCTGTCATAAAGCAAGCCAACCCAAAATGCGGGGAGGGCGCAGAGGCGATCCCAAGGGCCACCATCGGCCCCGCGCATTTCAATATATTTTTTCAACCGTACCTCAGGGAAGACGGTGGTCATATGGTCGACCCAGTCACTGATATACGGTATTTGGCCTTCAAATCCGGCCAGCTTGCCGGCCATGAAATCCCGAAAACTCAGGCCTGCAACATTGTGATAAATGCCGTCGCGGTAGACAAAATACATCGGCACATCAAGCATATAATCGACATAACGCTCAAACCCAAAACCATCTTCAAAAACAAACGGCAACATGCCGCAGCGATCTGGGTCGGTATCATTCCAGACCTGTGAGCGAAAGCTCAGATAGCCATTTGGCTTGCCCTCGGTAAAGGGTGAGTTTGCGAATAACGCCGTGGCGAGGGGCTGCAAGGCCAGACTGATCCGAAACTTGCGCACCATATCAGCTTCAGTTGCAAAATCGAGATTGACCTGAACGGTGCAGGTCCGTGTCATCATATCAATGCCCAGATTGCCTTTTGTGGGCATGTAATTGCCCATGATCTCATAACGCCCCTTGGGCATCCAGGTAATGTCTTTGCGTTCCCATTGCGGCAAAAAACCAAGGCCAATCATGGCAGCGCCGATTTCATCGTTGATGGCTTGTACCTCAACCAGATGGGTATGCACTTCGGCGCAGGTTTGATGCAAGGTCTCTAACGGCGCGCCTGAAAGCTCAAACTGACCACCCGGTTCAAGGGTAATGGCGCATTTATCTTTGGTCAGAGCAATCGGGTTTCCATATTCCTCAACGGGTGTCCAGCCAAAGCGGGTCAGGCCATTGAGCAAAGCGCGAATGCCTGTATCACCCTCATAGCTGACGGGTCTCAACGTATTGATATCAAACACAAATTTTTCATGTTCGGTGCCAATGCGCCAGGCTTCAGGGGCGGCGCAGCCAGATGCCATATATGCGATAAGTTGGCTTTTATTGGTAATCGGCTCGCCGAGAGCTTCAGGGGGGCGTGACATCGGCGCTTTCCTTAAGACAGGTTCAGTACAGTTGTTTATCATGCCTCAGTTCGGACGTCGCCAACAAGATTTTGCCAGCATCCCAAGGCGGTTATGGCCGCGGTTTCTGCCCGCAGGATACGCGGACCAAGACTGATAGGGAAACAAAACGGCAGCTGCAGCAAGCCGTCAAGTTCCCAATCAGAATAACCCCCCTCGGGTCCGATCAATAATCCATCGGCAAGGCGCGGTGGGGGGAGGTGCAGAAACGTCGCAAGCGGCGGAACGTTGCGGCGTTCAGCGGCAATCAGCAGGCGCCGCTCTGGTGGCCAGGTGTCGATCAGCTCTGACAGAGGGGTTAGCGGCGCAATACTTGGCACGTCAAGGCGTTCGCATTGCTCTGCTGCTTCGACCGCATGGGCCTGTAATCGGTCAATGTTCAAGCGATCGGCAATACTATGCGCGGTGGTGACCGGGAAAAGCCTTCCAACCCCCAGTTCCGTGGCTTTTTCAATGATTAATTCAGTTGGACCGCGCTTCAGTGCGGCGAACACCAGCCAAGGGCCATTGCTGCTTGATTGGGGGCGCGTGCGGGTTGTCGGCACGGCCATGAGATCACGCTTGCCAGAAAGGCTGAGTGTGGATCGCCACTCGCCGTCACGGCCATTAAACAGCAGGATTTCATCGCCAGAGTTTTGGCGCATGACATTGCGCAGGTAATGGGCCTGTGGGCGTTGCAGCTCAAGGCTTTGCCCGGCCTGGAGATCGTCTGTGGTAAACAACCTAATCATTGTTTTGCGTGCTCGCGCCAATTTATTTGCCTGCCTCATTTCCCTTCGCACAGGTTCGGTTTATGTTGCTGGCATGTCGATGGCAAGTGACATCACCAGTGATCATTGGTTGCTGCGTATTTTACCGGTCCGTTTGCGACCGTATGGCCAGCTTGCGCGCTTGGATCGGCCAATCGGCACTTGGCTGTTGCTGCTGCCGTGCTGGTGGGCGTTGACACTGGCGACTCGCGCCCATGGTGGCACATTGATCAGCGCTGATTTTCTATGGTTGATGTTGTTATTTGGGATCGGCGCGGTGGTCATGCGCGGGGCTGGCTGTACAATCAATGATATCTTGGACCGAAATTTTGACAAACAGGTTGCCCGCACGGCGACTCGTCCGCTGGCAAGTGGTGTCATCAGCGTGCGAGCGGCGCTAATATTCCTGGCGGTACAGCTTTTGATTGGCTTGCTGATTTTGCTGCAATTACCCATGCTTTGCTGGTTTTTGGGAATTGCGATCCTGGTGGTGGTCTTCACCTATCCGCTGATGAAGCGGATAACCTATTGGCCGCAATTGTTCTTAGGTATTGCCTTTAATTGGGGGGCGGTCATGGGCTGGGCGGCTGTCACACAGAGTGTTCCATGGCCTGCACTGGCGCTGTATTTGGGCGGTATCGCCTGGACCCTTGGCTATGACACGATTTATGCCCATCAGGATAAAGACGATGACGCCCTTATTGGTTTGAAATCAACAGCTTTGAAATTTGGTGCCACGACACCTTTTTGGTTGGCGGGGTTTTATAGTTTGGCGATGATTGGTTTCGCAATGGCGAGCTGGTTAACAGGCTTAATGAGCTGGCCAATGGCGATTATTCTATTGTCAGCCGCTATTTATCTTGGCTGGCAAGTTTACACCCTAGACTTAGATGATCCCCGCGACTGCTTGGCGAAATTCAGGGCCAATCGCGGTGTTGGGGGGCTTATTCTACTGGCGTTTGCGATTGCCTGATGGGGCCGATAAAGCGGCCTTCATTCGCGCCAATACACGCATTGACAGCGTGCCTCTGGTACCAGAGATACAGCTATATCAAGCCGATGAAACAACAACGATTTGGCAAGCGACAGAAGATGATCTTAATCATATCGGCCTGCCCGCGCCGTTCTGGGCGTTTGCGTGGGCCGGCGGGCAAGCGTTGGCACGCTATCTGTTAGATCATCCTGAAGTGGTGCGCGGCCGGAGGGTTTTGGATGTGGCTTCTGGCTCTGGGGTGGTGGCCTTGGCGGCGGCCCATGCAGGTGCCGCCAGTGTCTATGCCAATGAAATCGACCCCTTCGCCTGCTGCGCCATTGGCCTGAATGCTGCGCTGAATAAACGTCATGACATCATTACTGTACTACCCATGGATCTGCTTAGTGACCACGCGGACATGGTATTGCCTGCTGATATCATCACGGCGGGCGATGTCTGTTACGAGGCGCCAATGGCGGCTCGGATGGTGCCCTGGCTGCGCCGCCATGCGGCCCGCGGCGCAACAGTCTTGTTAGCTGATCCTGGTCGTGCCTATTTGCCGCAGCATGGATTAACAGCCTTGGCAGAATTGCAGGTGCCAATCATGGCTGATCTAGAAGACCAACAGATCAGGACAACCACGGTCTGGCAGGTGGCGGCAACAGGGTTTTAAGGCCAGCCTTTTAGGCGATGTTTTCGGCGCGGATGGCGGTCTCAGACAGCCTTGCTGTGAGCTGTAAGCGGTCTTGTTCTGAGGCAATGATACGCAGGATCCAGGATGTAAAATCACCGCCCCCATACCGGCCATGAACATGCCGCAAGAGGCTTTCTTGATCCCGGGGTAGATAGCGGCGCTGCCGGGCGTTGACGGCGGCCAAGGCGGCAGGCTGCCCTGCAACAGCGAGCGCCCCGCGTCGACTTTTATAATAATATGCCGCTATGTCACTCCCCAGGCCACGGCCGCTGACAGAAGCTTGCGGCAATGCGACAAAATCGTAATTCACGCCAACAGCTTCGGTCAGGTGCATGGCGGCCAATTGTTCAGGGGTAAGCCAATTTACCCAAATTTCAACACGCGTGTTTGCCGAGGGAAACAGGCAGGCAGGCACCGATCCGTAGCGGGCAACATGGGCCGAATAGACCACATCATAATCTACCAGCGTGCCTTGGGTCACGGGGATTTCTGCGGTATCGCCAAACTTGCGGCGCAACTGTTGTGGCGCCCGGTTGGAGCCGACAGCGACCACAGCTGTGCGTTCAGCCAAAGGGAAGCTCTCGCAGAGTGGCCTGCTGCGGCCAGCGGAAAATAAATAGTCATCACCGGGAACCGGATAGGGATAGGTGAGGGCGCGGGCCAGGATGTCAGCTGTAATTGCCATGATCGTATCTGCCAGGGTTGGGGGCAACCACCGGCATTCTAGCCATAAGTGTTGCCCTGCGGTTTCAGCAATCCGTGCAGCAGGATAATCATTGCGACGAACAGTGCCACTGCTGTGAATTGATGCAGAGCGCCGAGGCTAACAGGGACGGCCAGTAATAGCACGGCAATACCAAGTACAAATTGCAGCCCGGCCAGGGCCGCTGACAGTTTTGCCCAGTGCCGCGTTGTTGGCGCTTTGGCGGTGATGCCCAGGTAAATACCGTTCGTGATGATGGCGATGGCGGCGACGACGGCAAGGAAACGATGGTTGAACTGCACCGCCGCCGTGTTTTCCAGCATGTTCAACCACCACGGCGCAAGCGTGAAATACCCCGGGGGTACCAGTTGGTTATCCATCAGTGGGAACGTATTATAAGCAAGCCCTGCATCGAGTCCGGCGACCAAGGCGCCGGCACCAATGGTTGCCACCAGTAAAACAAAACAAGCAATGGTACTGCGCTTGCCCGACAGCGCCGCAGGGATGCGCTGGCCGCGCATATCGAGGGCGGTCCAAATCAACAATCCAAGGATCAACAACGCCATCAATAAATGCGTTGCGAGGCGATATTGACTGACGGCAGGGTCACTGACCAAGCCACTTTTGACCATCCACCAGCCAATCAGTCCTTGGCTACCACCGAGGACCAACAGCAGCAGCAGGCGAGGCTTTAACGCCGCTGGCAATGCCCCACGAACCCAGAACCAGGCCAGCGGCAGAACAAACGCCAGGCCAATCAACCGGCCCCAAACACGGTGGATAAATTCCCACCAAAAAATTGTTTTAAAATCGCCAAGGCTCATCCAGAAATTAAGTTGCTTAAATTCCGGGCTTTGCTTGTAGAGATCAAAAACCCGTTGCCATTCAATCTCTGTTAGTGGCGGCATAAAACCGCGCCAGGGCCGCCATTCCACCATCGATAACCCGGATTCTGTCAGCCGCGTGATGCCGCCGATCACAATCATCATGGCCACCAGGCTTGCCACCGAAAATAGCCATATCATGACGGGCCGCGTTGACATGGCGGCAATAAATTTATGATCGCTGGCAACAGTCATGGTTTACAGATCCGGAAAACGCCCCAAATTACGCAGTAACCGCGTTCCACCCGAGGTAGGGGTGTGGCGGGGGCGGGTCAAGCGGCCATTTGGTCGCGCTCGGGGCGGATTTGTGGTACATGTCCGCAGACGTGGGCGCAGACGTGGGCGCAAATGGGGGCGCAAACGGGGGCAACGCGTCAACAGTGTAAAGAGGAAAATCATGAGCGAAACAGCCATTCAAACGGATGTCATTATCGTTGGCGCAGGTCCTTGCGGGCTATTTGCGGTGTTCGAACTCGGTCTTTTGGACTTGAAATGCCACTTGGTTGATATCCTTGATAAGCCAGGCGGGCAATGTGCCGAGCTTTATCCTGAAAAGCCGATTTATGATATTCCCGCCGTGCCTGTCTGCACGGGCCAAGAATTGGTGGATCAGTTGATGGCGCAGATCAAGCCTTTTGAGCCGATATTTCACCTCGGACAAATGGCCACCAGTTTGCGCAAAACAGCGGCGGGATTGTGGCGCTTGAGCACAGATTATGACACAGTTTTAGAGGCTCCTGTCCTGGTGATTGCAGCTGGTGGTGGCAGTTTTATGCCAAAGCGGCCGCCGATTCCCGGTATTGATGGCTATGAAGGCCATTCTGTTTTCTATGCAGTCCGCGAGATGGAACGGTTTCGCGACCGTGATCTGGTGATCGCAGGTGGTGGTGATTCGGCACTGGATTGGACGCTTAATCTGGCGCCGATTGCCAAATCGGTGACGCTGGTGCATCGCCGGGATGATTTTCGGGCAGCCCCTGATTCCGTGAACAAAATGCGCGAACTGGTTGCCGCTGGCACCGTAAACTTGCACATCGGGCAAATTTCTGCTCTGGCGGGCGATGGCCAGACCCTGAAGGGCGTCACGATTAAGGCAAAATCAGAGGACGTGACCGAAATCCCCGCAGATAATCTGCTGGCCTTTTATGGCCTGACAATGAAGTTAGGACCGATTGCCGAATTTGGCCTGAACTTTGAAGAAAATGTCATCCCAGTGGATACGGAGAAATTTCAAACCTCGACGCCCGGCATCTTTGCCATTGGTGATATCAATCATTACCCCGGCAAGTTGAAGCTGATTTTATCAGGTTTCCATGAGGCCGCATTGATGGCCCAGGCCGCCCATCATATTGTTCACCCAGATCGCCGATTGCGGTTCCAATACACAACCTCCAGTTCCAGCTTGCAGCAAAAACTCGGGGTTGCATAAGCCGCCAGGCGGATGTTAGCGGTGCAGTTCGGGGCGCTCCGACGGGGTGTAGTCTTCGCGCAACATGCCGAATAACAAATGGTCTTCCCATTGACCATTAATGCGGAGGTATTTGCGGGCATATCCCTCGCGGCTGAAACCAGATTTTCGCAAGACGGCTTGGCTGGCGTGATTGGTCGGCAAACAGGCCGCTTCAACACGGTGCAAAGACAGCTGGTCAAAAGCAAAACAACAGCCGCCATTCACCGCTTCGGTCATAAAGCCTTGGCCC
>JBELLC010000213.1:0-2572 GCA_042088965.1 Nisaea sp.
AAGGTCTCGTGAAGAACGTCGACCAGATCAGCCTTTTGAGTTCGGTCCACTGATCATCTCCGCTTCGAATTCTCGCTACCAACGCAGCAGCGAGAGGTTGCACACGACGATCCGCCGAGAGGCGCATCGCCTGTTCGCCTGTCCTTGAAGCTCAAAAAAGGATCTAGCCGACGGCCAAAACCTGATTTGCTCCCCGTCTCAGCAGGCTGATATTTTAAGTCCGAACATGCCGGACGCCCGCAGTCTTGGACAGGATGGAGGCTTTCACCTCCGCACCACACTGCCAAACAGTATGGAACTCTTGATCGCTTACGACGGCATGCCGAGGTTTGCGATTTCAATCTTGACGCCGGGGCCTTGGGTTGAGCTCACCGACACCCGCTTAATATAGGTGCCTTTTGCGCCCGTTGGCTTGGCTTTCTGAATGGCCTGTAAAAAAGCATTGGCATTGTCCGATAATTGATCGGCGCTGAAGCTGGCTTTGCCAATTCCCGCATGCACGATGCCTGCCTTTTCAACGCGGAACTCAACTTGTCCCGCCTTGGCCGCTTCAACCGCGCCTTTGACATCTGGTGTAACGGTGCCAAGCTTCGGATTCGGCATCAGGCCGCGCGGGCCGAGAACCTTACCCAAGCGGCCAACAACGGCCATCATATCAGGGGTTGCGATTACCCTGTCAAAATCCATCCGACCATTTTGGATTTCCGTCATCAAATCTTCGGCACCAACGATGTCAGCCCCCGCCGCGGTTGCCTCTTCGGCTTTCGCGTCACGCGCAAACACGGCCACACGCACATCCCGACCAGTGCCATGGGGCAGCGAGACGACACCGCGCACCATTTGGTCAGCATGCCGCGGATCAACACCAAGGTTCATGGCGATTTCCACAGATTCGTCAAACTTTGCTGTTGCGTTTTCTTTGACGATGCCAATGGCCTTATCAACGCCGTATTCAGCATTACGATCAAAATTTTCGTAGCTCTTGCCGAGCCGTTTACCTTTATGCGCCATCGTTACCCCACCACCTCAAGACCCATCGAGCGGGCCGAGCCACGGATCATTTCACATGCACCATCCATATCGACGGCATTTAAATCGGCCATTTTTGCTTCGGCGATCTCGCGCACCTGCGCTTCGGTGACCGAGCCTGCAACGGCTTTACCAGGCGTTGCACCACCTTTATCCAAACCCGCTGCCTTGCGCAGGAAAAAGCTGGCAGGAGGGGTTTTAGTGATAAAGGTGAAGCTGCGATCCGCGTAGGCAGTAATCACAACAGGCACCGGCATACCTTTTTCAAGGCTGTCTGTGGCGGCGTTAAATGCTTTACAAAATTCCATAATATTGAGGCCACGTTGCCCCAAAGCAGGCCCCACGGGCGGCGACGGTGTCGCACTTCCCGCAGCAATTTGCAGCTTGATATAACCTTCGATCTTCTTCGCCATTTGGCTTTACCTTTCACGTTTGAAGCCGTGGTCTGATCGCTCTAGGGTTTCAGATTGACCCGCCACAGAATCACAAAATCGCCACACGCCCCCATCTTTTCAAAGACAGCGACGGTAACGTCACATCTTTTCGACTTGTGAATACTCCAAGTCGACAGGTGTTGCGCGCCCAAAGATAGACACTTCAACAGTTAACCGGCTCTTCTCTTCGTTAATGTCTTGTACATAGCCATTAAACGACGCGAACGGTCCATCACAGACCCGCACTTGTTCACCAATGTCATAGATAATCGACGACTTCGGACGATCAACCCCTTCGGCAACCTGCTGGATCAAGCGCGCTGCCTCACGGTCGGAAATAGGGCTAGGCTTTCCCTTTGGCCCTAAAAAGCCAGTTACCTTGGCATGATCTTGCACCAAGTGCCAGCTCTGATCTGTCAGCTCCATTTTCACCAAGACATATCCCGGGAAAAATTTACGCTCAGCGTTAACTTTTGCACCGCGCCGAACCTCGATCACCTCTTCGGTTGGCACCAGAACCTCTTCGACCAAATCAGTCAGGCCATGGCTTTCAGCCTGCTCCTCGATGGCCTGCTTGACGCGCTTTTCAAAACCAGAGTGAACGTGGGCAACATACCATTGCTTCGACATTGTTAGCCCCCCAACCCTAAAATCATCTGCACCCCTGAAGACAACAACAGGTCAACGAGGAAGAAAAAGATTGCCGCCAAAAATACCATGACAAACACCATACCGGTCGCCGTCGCGGTTTCCTTGCGAGTCGCCCAGGTGACGCGCGAGGCTTCCTGGCGAACTTGACGTACAAATTCAGCGGGGCTGACTTTGGCCATTTTTTAACCAACCTCTTCAAAAACTTGATCGGCCGCGCTGTTTAAAGCAAACCTCTGCGGTTTACTCAACGGCACGACCGACATTCAATGTCTTGGCAGGAGTGGAGGGAATCGAACCCGCAACCTCCGGTTTTGGAGACCGGCGCTCTGCCAATTGAGCTACACTCCTAAAAACGTCCCCACAATGGGTAGGGTGCGTCTATATCACAATCATTTCGTCAGCGTTACTCGATAATGCTGGCGACGACGCCGGCACCGACTGTCCGTCCACCTTCACGA
>JBELLC010000214.1:0-2561 GCA_042088965.1 Nisaea sp.
GGATTGCGCTCTCAGGCTTCACCATTAGCTGGCTTTGTTTGTCGTTTGTCCTGGCCGCCTTTGCCGAAGAGATTTTCTGGGCTGGGATTACCTCGGTGCAGAAAGGCCAATGGGAAGCTTCTCGCTCGACCGGGCTTGGCTTTGGGGAAACGCTGATTTATGTGGTTATCCCGCAGGCGTTGCGGATGACCATCCCGCCGTTGACCAACCGTACCATCGCCATTACCAAAAATACGGCCTTGGCGTCGGTTGTGGCGGTTCAAGAAATGCTTACGGTGGCGCAAACCTCGCTCGCCTATGCAGCAAACACCTCGCCGCTAACCTTGGCGGCGCTGGGGTATCTTTTGATCTTCTTTCCGCTGGTTATTCTCAGCCGCTGGATTGAAACACGATTTGCCTGGAAACGGTGAGGCACCATGGATTGGGATGTAATCCGCTTTAGTTTTTTCAATCTCGACAGCCTGATGGAGGTTTATCCGCTGCTGTTGAAAGGTTGGTGGATGACCATCAAGCTTTGTGTCGCGGTTGTTCCCCTGGGGTTTGCATTGGGGGCGCTGATCGCAACCGTGCATAGCTTTAAAATTCGCTGGGTGAATTGGCTGCTGATCGCGTTGGTTGACTTTTTCCGCTCCATTCCGCCGCTGGTCTTGCTGATTTATACTGTTTACGGCCTGCCTTTATTGGGCTGGGATGTGCCTGCTTTTGGTGCGGTTTTGGTTGCCTTTACGATTAACAGTGCCGCTTATTATGGGGAAATTGTGCGCGCTGGGATTGAGAGTATTCCCGCCGGTCAATTAGAGGCCGCCCGTTCCACTGGGCTGGGCCGATTGCAGGCGATGGTGCATGTGGTGCTGCCACAGGCGGTCCGCAATGTCGCCCCTGATTTAACCTCCAATACCCTGGAGTTGATCAAGGCAACCTCGATCGCCAGTGTTGTCGCCTTGCCGGAATTACTGCGCATGGGCCGGGTTGCCCAGGGGCTTGTTTATAATGCGACACCATTGTTGGCTGTGGCGGTGATTTACTTATTAATGTTGTGGCCGCTGGTGCGGTTGCTGTCCCGGTTGGAACGGCGGGTTTTGGCGGCCCGTTAAACCGCCGTCTGGGCGCGCGCGGGGTGATACCCAAAAGACGTTGGGCTCAACACCCTCGTGCTGGATATTGTCGCGCTTGCTGAACCCAAGTCTATGACAGCTGAAGAGCCAAGCGACCCTGGGCTAAAGAGCATGCGCCGACGAGCGGGCCTTGTCACCCGCCCCTATCAAGAACGCACAAGGCACGCTATGTCTTACCCAACGATCTGAAGAATATTGTTAAGGACGAAAAATGACCGTCATCATCCGGCCCTTACAGGCAAGCGACAAACCCGATTGGCATGATCTTTGGCATGGTTATCTGACGTTTTACAATAGCACCGTGGCAGAGGATGTTTATGACACCACCTTCGCGCGACTGCTGTCTGTGCAGCATACCAACCAGCACGCGCTTCTGGCCTTGATGGACAATCGGGCGGTGGGGCTGGTGCATTACATCTATCACCCCCACAACTGGAAGCTGGAGGATGTCTGCTACCTGCAAGATCTCTTTGCCGTCCCTGAATGTCGTGGGCAGGGCGTTGGGCGCGCGCTCATTGAGGCGGTTTATCAGGCTGCCGATGCCAATGGTACGCCGAGCGTGTATTGGCTGACTCAAGACTTCAATCAAACTGCCCGCCAGCTCTATGATCGTGTGGCGACAGTGACACCGTTTATAAAATATACCCGATAGGCCGATAAGATTTTTTCATGCCCCCTCACATTCGGGCCAACCCCGGCGATATTGCCAAAACTGTCCAATTGCTGCGTCGTCCTGACCGTGGCAAATGGGCGACCATGGCAAATCTTGGAGCGATATCACATGACCGCATATCTAAAAGTGCTCACAGAGTTTTTGGCGGATACCCAATTCGCTGATTTGCCTGACCCGGCGGTTATGCGCAGCCGCCGGATCTTATCTGACAGCCTGGCGGTGATTGCCGCCGGTGCCGCTGAACCTGAGGTGCAGGCGTTGACAGCCCGGCTGGCCCCTGCGGCCCCCGGACCCGCCCGCTTGATTGGTCAAGACGGGCAAACAGCTGCGGCAACAGCGGCGTTTTTAAATGGGACGGCTGGAACGTTATTATAATTAGATGAAGGTAATCAGTATAGCCGCGGGCACCCCGGCATTCACGTCCTGCCGGTGGCGCTGGCGGTCGCTGATGCGTTGGCCAGTCATGGTAATCCGGTGGACGGCAAGTCTTTTGTGACGGCGTTGGTGCTGGGCTATGAGGTTGGGGCCCGTATTGGCATGGCATCGAAGATCTTGCCCAGCATGCACCCGCACGGCACCTGGGGCACCGTCGGCGCGGCGGTGGCTGTTGCCAAGCTGCATGGCGCAGATGCTGCCGCCATGGGTGAGACCATCAATGTGGCCTCAACTCTTGGTCTGGCCACCAGTCGCCAGACCATGTTGCAAGGCGGTACGGTGCGTAACAGTTTTGCAGGTTTCTCAGGGCAAACGGGCCTGACAGCTTGGCATATGGT
>JBELLC010000215.1:0-2560 GCA_042088965.1 Nisaea sp.
CATGAGCGAAATTGCCCTTTCTCCGTTTAGTACGCGCGCGATGAACCTCGCCCATTTGGTGGAGCAACAGGCCCGCCGCCTGCCAGATCATCCCGCCTTTATCTGGGGTGATGCGACCTGGAATTGGCAGGCCTTTGATGGCCGCGTGAAAGCCATGGCAGCTGTTTTGGCGACCGAAGGTCAGGTCCAAAAAGGCGACCGGGTGTTGGTGCAATCGCAAAACTGTAACCAATTGTTTGAAAGTATGTTTGCGTGTTTTCGGCTGGGGGCCATTTGGGTGCCTGCCAATTTCCGCGGCATGCCAAGCGATCTGGCCTGGATGGCTGAATTATCCGCTGCCAAGGTGCTGATCTGTCATGCGGCGTTTCCGGAACATGCCGCTATTGAGGCCCCCAGTCTTGGCACCCGCTTGTCCATTGGCAGCGCTGATTTTGGCCCAGATATTGACATGCTGATGGCAAAATATGATGGCTCTCAGCCGCCACTGGCCGCTGTCGACCGGGATGATCCGGCTTGGTTGTTTTTCACCTCTGGCACCTCTGGCCGCCCAAAGGCGTCGGTGCTTACCCATGGCCAGCTGTCCTTTGTCATTAACAATCATTTGTCGGATTTGGTACCCGGGGCAACAGAGGCGGATGCTTCGCTTGTTGTCGCCCCGCTATCTCATGGGGCCGGCATGCATCAATTGATGCTGATGGCGCGTGGTGCGCCGACCATCCTGCCCGTCAGCCCACGTTTCGATACCGACGAGATTTGGTCTCTGATCGAACACTATCAGGTCACAAATATGTTCACCGTGCCGACCATCCTGAAAATGATGGTTGAGGCACCCGCTGTTGAGCGAGTCAATCACGCCAGCCTGCGCCATATCATCTATGCAGGCGCCCCCATGTACCGCAATGACCAGATTAAAGCCCAAGAAGTCCTTGGCCAAGTGCTGGTGCAGTATTTTGGCTTGGGCGAAGTCACTGGCGCGATTACGGTTCTGCCGCCGCGCGATCATTCCACGGGGACTGACATGCGGGTGGGCACCTGTGGTTTTGCGCGGACCGGCATGCAGGTCGAAATCCAAGATGATACAGGCAAAGCGCTTGCCGCTGGGGAAACAGGCGAAATCTGTGTCGTCGGCGGGGCGGTCTTTGCAGGCTATTGGCAAAACCCCGAGGCCAATGCAGAAAGCTTTCGCAACGGTTGGTTCCGAACCGGCGATATCGGCATGATGGATGACAATGGCTATGTCTATATCACGGGCCGCGCCTCAGATATGTTCATCTCGGGTGGCTCCAACATTTACCCGCGTGAGATTGAAGAGAAAATTCTCTATCATCCGGCGATTACAGAAACCGCCGTCTTTGGCATGCCCGACCCGAAATGGGGGGAAATTGGCGTTGCCGTCTGTGTGCTGGAAGAGGGGCATGATCTTGATGCAGGCGCGCTTGATGAGTATCTGCGCGCGCGCCTGGCCTCGTATAAGTTGCCACGGCAATATTTTTTCTGGGATCATTTGCCCAAAAGTGGTTATGGCAAATTGTCAAAGCGTATCATTCGTGCCGAACTTGAAAGCCGACTTCAGGCGACGGGAGAAAATCCATGATCCCCGCCGTCACACAGCCGGGCCCGATCGCCGAAACGCGCCGCGATATCGTGCCGGCCAATGGCCGACCGATTGAGGTTAATCTGCGTCCCTATATCCCCTTGGCAGACGCCATTGCAGAAGCCTTAGACGCTGAAAATTGTACCGGCGCATGGTTGGAAATTAAATCAGCTGACGTCGCTCGCCTGTCCTATGTCACCCCCGCACTCGCCCCAGATTCAGAGCATGCAGCCTGGTGGTCTGAGATTTATCGCTTCAATGGTGCCGGCACAATCCATCACCTCGGCATGATGGTTGGCCGCGATCAGGGTGCCTGTTTTCTGCATGGGCACGGGCGCTGGTCACCGGCAACAGGCGGCATAGCGATGGGCCATATTCTGGCGCAACAAACCGTATTAAGCAGACCGGCCGTTGCCCATGGCATTGGCCTGCGCAAGGCTTACTTTGATCGCCGCCCCGACCCTGAGACAAATTTCAATTTATTCCAGCCCACAGGCGACGCCCTAGCCGCCAGTGACGCCCCCTATGCCCTGCTGCGGCTGGCCCCCAATCAAGAATTCAGCAGCGCCCTTGATCTTGTCTGTGCAGAACTTGGCTGGCAAAGCGCCAAAATATTTGGTCAAGGCAGTCTCATCGGGGCGCACTTTGACGACGGCAGCACCTTGGATAGTTTGGCAACCGAGTTTTTGATCCTAAATGCAGAGGCGCGGGCCGATGGATCGCTTGCCAGCGGTCCCGAGATTGCCATTGTCGGCATTGATCCAGACGACCTTCGCCATGGTGTCTTGCAGCGTGGTAAAAACCCCATCTTGATCACCGCTGAATTGCTCTTGCAGCGGCAATGATGCAGGCAGGCGCGTAGCGTGCTTGATTGTCAGAAAGGCTATTTATCGTGAGCCCGCCCGCCCTATACCCTGAAGCGCTTGCCGCGCGCTTGGCAAAAGATCTGCAAAGCCTTGAATATCC
>JBELLC010000067.1:0-16343 GCA_042088965.1 Nisaea sp.
TAACGTGATGACGCGCACATCTTCAAGCGTTGAGAGAAAAGCGCAAAGAGCCTGTGCAGGCGTTGGATGTCTCGCCAATATTATCAGAGTTTTACCAGGAGCGGAAAAACATCATTGCAATGAGATATTTTTTGCCTGCCAACGGATTTATGCGCATGTCCTCTTGATGCGGTGTTGGAGAGACAATCAGAAAAGATTTTATTCAGCGAAGACACTCTAAAAAAATGAGTCTGATTATCGTGCTAAAGTGGTAGCCTTACGTTGTTAAAATTGGATAAATCAAAGAGCCTCTCGTCCCCTGATCCATCTTTTAGGGAAAAATCTGAGGCAAATGGGTGAGGAAAATCATGAAGTTAATGCACAAATTAACAGGGATGGCATTAGCCGTTACCTTCAGTGCTGGCGTTTCTGTGTCAGCCATGGCGGCTTGTGAGCCGTCGAAATGGGGCAAGGACGATCAAATTGGCGCTGCGAATTATGTCACTCCTGAACAGGTGATGATGGCGACAAAATTAGTTAAAAAAGGCGAAACCCATCCTCTGGGGATTGTGGTTTATGCGGGCATGCCTGCTTTTGGAACACGCACTACCTCGATGCAGGTTGTTGCCCCTGGGCAACATAATGGCCGCAGCATGGCAGGCGATTTTGGCTGGGATATTACCTATCTTGATGACCTGGCACAGTTGTGGTTCGGAACTGGGCCGCAGATTGATGGTCTTGGCCATTTGGGTGAAGCTGGGGTCTATTATAACTGTAATGAAGCCAAGGACTTCATGCATATCGCTGGTCTCAAGAAAATGGGGACACATGCGATTCCGCCCTTGGTTGGTCGCGGTGTCATGCTCGACATGGCCAAGCATTTCGGTGTTGAGGTTATGGCGGCAGGTCAAGGCATCATGACGGCAGATATCAAAGCGGCAGCGGCAGCCCAGGGCGTTGAAATCCGCCAAGGTGATGTGGTCCTGTTTCATACCGGTTGGACCGATGGCAAGTTGACGTCAGATCCAAAAGCCTGGGTCTCTGGTGAGCCAGGGCTGAGCAACGAGGCAGCTGTTTACCTTGCCAGCCTCAATCCAATGGCTGTGGGGGCCGACACCTGGGGGGTCGAAGCCGTGCCACCCGTCAAAGGTGATAAAGTGTTTTATGGCCATGTAACGTTCCTGAAGGAAAATGGCATTTACATCCTGGAGACCATGAATACGGGGCGTTTAGCCAAAGAAGGTGTCCATGAGTTCATGTTTGTTTTGGGGCAAGCACGGGTTAAAGGTGCGGTTCAGATGATCATTAACCCTGTCGCCATGTGGTAATGACTATCACCAGATCGTCAACATGCGGGGTGCCTGTGGGCACCCCGTTTTGTTTTAAGCGTTTTGACAATGGTTGCTTGTGAGCAGGGGCTGCACATGGATAGAATAGCGCTTATTTTATTTGCCCATCTCAAGGCGGTCCCATGTCTTTACCTGATATTTCTTCTGATACCCCGTTGCTATTCCAACCGCTAAAACTGCGCGCGGTGACGATCCCGAACAGAGTGATGGTCTCCCCTATGTGCCAGTACCATTCGATTGATGGCGCACCGACAGTATGGCAAGAAGCGCACCTGGGGCGATTGGCCATGGGCGCGCCCGGTATCATTTTTGGCGAGGAAACAGCGGTCGAAGCGCGCGGCCGAAAAACCTATGAATGTGCAGGCATTTATAATGATCGCCATATCCCCGCTTATCGCAAATTGACTGATTTTCAAAAGTCTTTGGGATCGGTACCGGCGCTGCAAATCGGTCATTGTGGGCGAAAAGCAGGCTGTAATGGTGCTGTCAAAGACTGGGCACCTTTGGGGCCTGAAGACGCTGCTGAGGGCAGACCTCCATGGCCTGGATTGGCTCCCACAGCAATCCCTTTTGGCCCTGGGTTTATGGATCCAAAAGCTATGGATACAGCAGATATTAAGGCTGTTTTGGACGCTTTTTATGAGGCCACACGGCGCGGCCTTGAGGCCGGCTATGATATTATCGAAGTGCATGGTGCGCATGGCTATTTATTGCATCAATTTCTGTCCCCGATCAGCAACCGCCGCAATGACAGCTATGGCGGTGACCGCGAGGGGCGTATGCGCTTCCCTTTAGAGGTGGTGGAAACGGTGCGTCGCGCCTGGCCCGATGACAAACCCTTATTTTATCGACTATCCGCGGTCGATGGTGCCGGTGGGATTTGGAATTTGGAAGATTCTGTTGCTTTATCGCAGGCTTTAAAAGAGCGCGGTGTCGATATGATTGATTGTTCCTCTGGCGGGATCCCCGGAGACAGCGACATGCCTCCAGTGCCGCGTGTGCCAGGCTATCAAGTGCCGTTTGCCGCCCGCATTAAGCAAGAGGTGGGCATTCCAACCATCGCTGTTGGGCTGATTACAGAAGCGGCACAAGCCGAGGCGATTTTAACCACAGGGCAGGCAGATATCGCCGCTTTGGCCCGGGAATTACTGTGGAATGCGGATTGGCCCTTACATGCGGCCCGCGATCTTGGCATGGACCCCTTCAAATTACAGAACCGTGAATATGCCCATCGGTTGGAAATACGCCGCAATCATGAAAGCCTGAAAATAAATCAGGGTGGCGCGGAAACAGCGGCGGCATTTGACGCTTTGTTAGGGCGATAGCTTGACCAAAACAACATTGTTTATGCGCCGAACGGAGCCGTCTCGCGGCCAGACAGGCATCGCCGCGAAGATGGCTTCAAATTCAGCTCTACGGTTGTCCGGCAAAGACGCAAAATCATGATAGCCGATCAAGTTCATCAACCGCACCATGCGATGCGGGGTGCCGCCGTCCCATTCAAAAAACGAAGCGCCCGCGGTCGTTGTTGGGACCATCGGATAAACCGATTGCGGCGCGATAAAGCCTTTGATGTCGAGGATAACAGGGCTGGGAATGTCAGCTCCAAGGGCAGCAATCGCGCGCATTTTAATTTCCATCGCCAGGTTTTGATCGTGCTTTAAAATCGACCAGGCGCGGGCGTGGATACTGGCTTGCACGAATAGACTGGCCAACGCGATCAACCCAGCTAAAACCAAAAAACTGCGTTGGCTCACAATATTACTGAGGTGTCGATGGGCCAGGAAAAGCAGGAGCCAAACCACCAAGGGGGCGGCAACAAACGTCCGTAGGGGCAATTGGCCCCCCGTCAGCAGATTGAGCCCCATCGGGGTCATGAAAATAAGCACAAGCAACAAGCTGATGCCAAAGCGACGGCCCGGCGCGGCGATCAGCAGGCCAATGACGGCGGCTATTATGGAAAAACCGAAAACAAAGGCGGCGGGACCAAAGGCGAGCCAATTGGTGACGTAGATGGCGATTAATTGTTGGCCCGCTGCCCATAATATTGCTATCGGGTCTTGGAAAAACGCCGCCGATTGAAAGAAGTTGCCGACATAAGGGGCGGTTTGCTTGTCAAATCCCAGCATAAAGAGTTGCAGGATCAGATACCAAAAAAGGATGCCAAGAATGGCAACACCAAGATACCGTGCCGCAAGCTTGACGGTCTCTTTAAAATCGCTCCCCCGTAATTGCTG
The DNA here is from genome assembly GCA_042088965.1 of Nisaea sp. Classification (GTDB taxonomy): domain Bacteria; phylum Pseudomonadota; class Alphaproteobacteria; order Thalassobaculales; family Thalassobaculaceae; genus TMED26. Next base: position 3,566 of record JBELLC010000067.1, read on the forward strand.
ATCAATGGCCAAGCCAATGGCGATCACAAGGAAGTAAAACAGGAAGCTTTGATAGGCACCAATGGCGAAAGCGACCAGCAGGCCTGCCAGCACATCACTTTGACGCGCGCGCCAAGGGCGCGCACCCTCTGAAACGGTGATCAGCCAAGCGCCGCTTGTCGCGGCTAAAACCCCAAATCCAACTGGTAAGACGTTGATCAAGAATTCAAGTTGCGCATACCAGACCGGAAAGCCAGCAAAGGCGGCAAAGGCGACCAGATCAAACACGCCAAGACGGTCCACTTTCAGCACTGCCAGCAAGATTAAATGTGAGAGGGCCAACAACATGGCAAAAAGCACAAAAGGGGCAAATGGCAGGATCGGTTGATCCCAGATCAAATACCGGATGACGGCATGGCTCCAGCGGCCCAGGTTAATCAGCGAATCATTCGCCGAAAACGCATAATATTCTTCGTCAATCGACAGATTGAAACCAGTTAACTCATAGCCATAGATCAGCAAAAACAAGACAACCAACGTAAACCATGTGCGCACTGAATGACGGGCGAGGTCGATGGTTTGTAATTTTGCTTTCATGGTTTCGCATGGCTCCCAATTGCCGTGATCAGCAGGGGAAGACGGCTCTCACGCTTATGTCACATGATCACCCACAATTCAGTGTTAATTCATGCTACGCTGGCGCTGTTTGTGCAAGCGTCACGTGAGTGAGAAGATCTAATGTCTCTGATTTCTATCATTGTCCCGATGTTCAATGAAGAAGTGGCAATCGCTGATTTTTTTGCTGAAGTGCAGCCAATCATGGCGGGGCTGGACGTTGATTATGAGATTATTTGTATCAACGATGGCAGCCGTGATGGCACTGAGGTACAGCTGCATGCGGTGTATCAACAATACCCAGATATTGTGCGTGTGCTGAATTTATCGCGTAATTTTGGCAAAGAAACAGCGCTAACGGCGGGTTTAGATATTGCGCGCGGTGACGCTGTGATTCCGATTGATGTGGATTTACAAGACCCGCCAGAATTGATCGCGACGTTAATTGCGAAGTGGCGCGAAGGATTTGAAGTTGTGCACGCGGTGCGCACCTCACGGGCTGGCGACCATTGGTTAAAACGCATGACAGCGCGCGGGTTTTACTGGCTTATCGGGCACATGACGGATGTCGATATTCCGGCAAATGCGGGTGATTTCAGATTGCTTGATCGACAAGTTGTGGATGTTATTTGCCGCATGCGCGAACGCGACCGTTTTATGAAAGGGTTATTTGTTTGGCCGGGCTTCCGGCAAACAAACATTGGTTTTACGCGGCGTTCTCGCGCGCGCGGAGAAACAAAGTTTGGCTATTGGCGGCTGTGGAATTTTGCGCTCTCAGGGATAACGGGTTTTAGCACCATTCCGCTTCGGGCGTGGACCTATGGTGGTTTTGCTGTTTCCATGCTGTCGTTTTTTTATGCGGCCTATCTGGTTATCCGCACTCTGGTTTCTGGTGTTGACGTCCCAGGCTATGCATCTTTGATGGTGACCTTGCTGTTTTTTAGTGGTCTGCAAATCACCGGCATTGGCATCTTAGGGGAATATATTGGCCGCATTCATGGCGAGGTGAAACGCCGTCCATTATATGTTGTCGCCAGCTATTTGGGGCCAAAACGGCCGCTGCCAGATAAGCCCGAGATCAGCTTTCCTGACGCTGTTGTGCCACCGCCTCCCGATGGGTGATATAGGCGGTCGCTGCGAAAATTACGGCCCCTCCAATCCAGGTCCAAACGGTTGGTACTTCGGCAAATAGCCAAAAGCCGATGGCCGCAATAATGGGCAAGCGGACAAACTCAAACGGCTGTACCTGTGTGACATCTGCAATCACCATTGCGCGGGTGAAAAACACATGACCAATGGTGCCTGCACCGGCCAATAAGAACAACCACATCCAGGTTGTGGGGCTGGGCCAAACCCAGAAGAAAAGAGCCGGAATAAGCGCCATTGGTGACTGTAATAACACCATATAGATAACGACACTTTCAGGGCGCTCTGTGCGGGTGAGGGTTTTCACCACCAGCAAAGTCATGGCCAGTAGAAAGGCGTTCACAATTGCCAAGATTGCCCCCGGTGTGAGGGCTTGGACGCCTGGTTGCAGGACAATCATTGTGCCTGCAAAGCCGACCAAAAGCGCACTAATCCGGCGCAGCTTAACCCGCTCACCGAGAAGTAGCGCAGCACCAAGGGTGGCAAATAAGGGCGCGGTAAAACTGAGCGCTGTGGCCTCGGCTAACGGGATAAGGGTTAATGCCATAAAGCCTGCAAACATGGCGCTGACATTCAGCACTGCGCGCAAGCTTAACATGCCCAATCGACGTGTTTGCAACGCCCCCAAGCCTTGATGCCACAGCCAAGGCAGCATCAAGATGACAGCCAGGAAATTGCGAAAAAAGACAATTTCAAAGGCATGTAACTCGTCGCTGGCCAAACGGATGAGGGTGCTCATCAGGCTAAAAAATATCATCGCGATAAGCATCATAACAGCGGCTTTAAGGCTGTTGGCAAGGGGCATAAATGGCCTAACCGATCAATCGGCTGCGGATCATGCGTTTCATCACAGCCGTGCAGGTTAATAAGGTTTGATCATCTGCGGTGATGATTGCCGTTAAAAAACACATCGATCCGGTCCGCCGTGAGACGTTAGCCTGTCCGGTGATAAGCGTGCCGACGGTGCCTGCAGCGGTGAAATTACTGGTCAAGGAAACTGTTACGGCAGCTTCATCTGGAGAGCCATGGACAGCTGTTCCAGCCAACACAAGATCGGCAAAAGTCATCAGCAAACCACCATGTAATGCGCCACGAGAATTGCATTGATGGGGCGCCGCCAGAAAGGCAAATCGCAGGCCATCTGGACCCAGATCACGGCAATAAAACGGCCCGCAATTGCGCTCATGCGGGTCATCAGGATCAAAAACCTGATAGCCCGTCAAACGCCCATCACGGCTTTCAGGCGGCAACAAATGCACATCAGCAATAGCGGCGTCGATAGGGGGCGTGGGCATGTGAAGCCTCCGGGATTAAGTCTTAGAATATACCGCTTTCCAAACCAACGGCGAGAGTCATTGCAAGTTCTTGGCAGCGGCTGGAAAAGTCCTTTGAATAGTTACCGCGACAGATAATCGGATCAGCAACCAGCCGCCAGCGCAAACCCGTGGTAATCGTGTCAATGGCGCGCTGGGTGCCGGTCCCGTCATGGCCCGCACGGATGAAATAGCCAAAGGGCTTGCCTTGAGTGACCTGCAGGCAGGGATAATAGATCCGGTCAAAGAAATCTTTTAACGCGCCACTCATATAGCCAAGGTTCTCTGGTGTACCGAGCAGCAGCGCATCTGCCCCCATCACCATCTCAGCGGTGACGTTAAACGGGCTATGGCGCGCAACCTGAACCCCCTTGATTGACGGGTCATTGGCACCAGCAACAGCAGCTTGCAAGAGGGTGCGGGTGTTATCAGATGGCGCATGGGCCACAATGAGCAGGGTTTTTGCCGTCATCCTTCTTCGATGCCTGTCCGCTGGCACGCCGTCAAGCCCTGACGTGTCGGCCAGCACTTTATTTAAGACTTGCGCCAATGCGCGTGATTGCCACTATGCTGAGCTTAGAAATTGTTAGATGAGATAGGAAACACAACCATGGTCTATAGCCCTTTTGATTTGACGGGTAAGGTGGTTTTGGTAACCGGTGGAAACCGCGGGATTGGATTTGGCATGGCCAAAGCGGTCGCAGAAGCGGGCGCGCATGTGGCCATCTGGGGCACCAATGCAGATAAGACCGCCGCTGCCTGTGAGGCGTTATCAGGATCAGCTGGGCAGATTATGGGGGCGCAAGTTGATGTCTCTGACAGTGCGGCTGTTGACCGGGAAATGGAAAAACTGATTGCCGCGTCGGGCCGTGTTGATGTGGTTTTTGCAAATGCCGGAATTGGTCGATCCGCAGCCTCTTTCCTTGACATTGCTGACGCCGATTGGCGGCGGGTGATGGAGGTCAACCTGGACGGCGTGTATTACACTTTGCGGGCAGGCGCGCGGCATATGAAAGCCCGCGCTGAGGCCGGCGATGCTGGCGGCTCATTGGTCGGGGTGGCAAGTTTGGCCGCCATTGAGGGGGCGGCTGCCAATCAACATTATGCCGCCACCAAAGGTGCTGTTGTCTCTATGATCAAGTCTGTGGCCGTTGAATTTGCCCGCTATGGCATTCGTGCAAATGCTGTGCTGCCTGGATGGATCGCGACTGATATGACCGAACGTCATCAACAGAATGACCGCTTTGTTGCCAAGGTTTTGCCGCGCGTGCCGATCCGGCGGTGGGGGGAGCCTGATGATTTCGGTGGCATGGCGGTCTATCTGGCGTCTGATGCGTCGCGTTATCATACCGGGACCACCAATATCATTGATGGTGGCTACTCTGTATTTTAGGCGTTGGGAGCCATCATGGATGCCAGTCAGACTTTAAAACCAGCAGCTTTTTTAGATCGTGATGGCGTGCTCAACCACGATGTGGGCTATGCGCATCGACCGGATCAAATTCAGTGGGTTAATGGCGCGAAAGCAGCGGTTCAATTGCTGAATCAACAAGGCTATTGGGTTTTTGTTGTGACCAACCAAGCGGGCATTGCCCGCGGCCTCTATGATGAACAAGCGGTCAAGGATTTGCACCTTTGGATGGCCGGCGAAATGCAGCAAGCTGGAGGCTGGATTGACGATTTTCGGTTCGCGGCGTTTCATCCAGACTTTGACGATGGGCGGTTTTCAGATCGTGCTGATTGGCGCAAACCCGCGCCAGGCATGCTTTTGGACCTGAAAGCCCATTGGCCGGTTCGCCACGCAGGCTCATTTATGATTGGCGATCGTAACAGCGATGTTGCTGCCGCTGAAGCTGCGGGTTTGCCTGGATTTCTGTTTGACGGCAGTGATTTACAGCAGGCCATCGAAGATATCTTGCGGCAAGTGTCCCGCACGCCAGACTGATCATATCGACCCCAAAACGCGAAAATCATGACGTTGCTTCGGTTTTGTGGGCTTGAGCCCAGAAAACAATCGGGCTAGGCTTTTCGTCAAGCGGTGCATTTTTCTGGTGCAAAAGCCGTATTTAATGACAGGAGGCCATAGATGACTTTGCAATTCACCCCGTTGGATAGTTCGTTTGGTGCCCGCGTGACTGGCGGCCATATTGCCGATTTCACCGAAGATGAATGGACAGAGGTCATAGACGCCTTTCATAACTATGCGGCGCTGGTATTTTCTGATCAGCATTTAACCCCTGAGCAACATGTGGCCTTTGGCAAGCGCTTTGGCGACATTGAATATCTGCGCCCAGGAGAGCCCTATGTGGCCATCAGCAACCTGGCCGCTGACGGTCAAATCATGACTCCCAAGGAAAAGCGTTATCAGACCTTGCGGGGAAATGAGGGGTGGCATACCGACAGCACTTACATGCCGGTTTCAGCAAAAGCTTCCGCTTTAGCAGCCGAAGTCGTGCCAACGGAAGGTGGGGAAACTGAGTTGGCCGATATGCGGGCCGCCTATGAAGCGTTAGATGCTGATAGCCAAGCGCAGATCGCTGATCTGGCCGCCTATCATTCGCTTTATCAGTCGCAGGCCAAAGCGGGGTTCGTGTTTAAAACAGGCGAGGCCTATGGCTATCATACCGACGGTGCACCGCTGCGCCCATTGGTGAAAGTTCATCCTGTCACAGGCCGTAAAGCGCTGTTCATTGGTCGCCACGCTTATCAAATCCCCGGCATGTCGCAGAGCGATGCGGCAGAGCTGTTGGACACATTACTTGCGCACGCATGCCAGGCCCCGCGAACCTATCTACATAAATGGCAGCCCGGCGATATTATGATCTGGGACAATCGCTGTGTGCTGCACCGGGCCTGCCCGTATGATTACAATCAGCCGCGGGTGATGCGGCACGTGCGCATTGCTGGAAGTCCTGATAGTGAATGCGGCATTGGCGCGATTGCAGATAATCGTGCCGATGGATTCACGCCGGCGACCGCAAACGCATCTGCCGGTGATTAACTCTTAGGTCGTATTGCTTGTTTCAGCTGTTGCCCGGGCAATCTCGGCGGCGGGGATGTCATCGAAAGAGGCATAGTTCATCTGATAAAGCCGGGCGTAAAGCCCTGCTGCTGTCATGAGCTCATCATGGCTGCCGGTTTCAACGATTTCGCCCTCTTGCAAAACGATGATCCGGTCAGCATCGCGGATGGTTGCCAAACGATGGGCAATGACCAGCGCGGTGCGGCCCTTTAACAGCCGTTTCAAGGCCCGTTGAATTTCTAATTCGGTATAGCTGTCAATGCTGGCTGTTGCCTCATCAAGCACCAGAATTTGGGCATCAGCGACGAGTGCGCGGGCAAAGCTGAGCAGTTGACGTTGACCGTTTGACAAATTGGCACCGCCTTGTGCCATCAAGGTGTCATAACCTTGCGGGAGCCTTTGAATAAAGTCATCGGCACCGACGGCCTTGGCGGCATTGATCACATCTTGATCGCTGGCATCGGCCTTGGCGTAGCGGATGTTTTCGCGGATGGTTGTGGAAAAGAGGAAAGGTTCTTGCAAGACCATGGCGATATGCTGCCCAAGGGCCGCATGCGTTAGGTCTCTGACATCAAAACCACCCACTTTAACGGCGCCCTCCCAGACATCGTAAAAGCGATGCACCAGGGCTGTTGAACTGGTTTTTCCAGACCCTGTTGGGCCGACTAAAGCGACGGTTTCGCCGCTTTTAACAGCGAATGAAATTTTCTTTAAGATCGGTTGTTTTGGGGTATAGCCAAAGGTCACGTTTTCAAAACAAATGGTGCCATCAATTTGCGCCGGATGGTGAGCTGTGGCGCTGTCGGCCACATCAACGTCGACGTCAATCACCTCAAAAATCCGCTGCCCAGCGGCCATCGCGCGTTGCATGATACTGTATTGAATGGTGAGCGAGCGGATTGGATCAAAAAAGCGCTGCACATAAAACAGAAACACCACCATGACGCCGATATCAATGTCGCGGTCCAGAACCATCGCGCCGCCAACAACGATGACAATTGCCATTGCCCCGCCTGTCAGGCTGTCGACAATTGGGATCATGACATTGGTATAGGCAGAGGCTTTCAGATGGGTTTTTAAATTGCGGGTTGCTTTAACATCGAATAATTCAGCGTTCAGGGTTTCACGGTTGAGCTCTTGGATTGCCCGTATACCGTGGACATTTTCGGCCAAAGCGCCGGTCGCAGCGCTGCTGGCCTCACGGGCATCCATAAACGCTTGTCGCGCCAAGGGCAGCCAGATAATGCGGACCAGAAATAACAACGGTACAACTGATAAGGTCAAACCGCCAAGGGCCGGGTCAAGCCAGAGCAAAACGCCAATGATCCCGAACAGTAGAACAATATCGCCAACCGCAAAGATCGATGATTCTAGAAATTCCTGTAACGCATAGACATCGCCCTGCAAGCGCGACATTAGGCGGCCAACCTCGGTTTTATCCATGAATGACAGGGAGACCACTTGCAAATGGGCATACATCGCCCGCCTGAGATCAAACAGCAGGTTTTGGGCGGTGCGGCCAACGATTGTTTCCATCAAATGATTGGCGATGTAATTGGCCAAGACCACGGCGAAAAAGCCAGCGATCAACCAGCGCAGCATATCAATATTACCGCCGCCCAAGGCATCATCAATGACCACCCGAATGATGAGGGGGATCGACAATTGGGTCATCGTAAACGCCAGTACAGCGACCATGCCAATGGCAATCCGCCGCCGGTAAGGGGTGACATATTGCAAGAAACGGGTGACCACCCAGCGATCAAAAACCTTGCCAAATAACTCTTCATCTTGGCTGATTTGCGAGCCAACAACGGCCAAGGGCTCAGCAGGCTTTGCAGCACCCGAGGTGTCTGGTGTAATGGCGCCATGGTCGCTCATGAGGACACCGTTTTATGTTTATCACTGCCGCCAGCCTGCACGTCATAAAGCTGTCGATACCGGCCATTATGGCTCATTAAACTTTCATGGTTGCCGCGCTCAACGATTTGGCCGTCCTCTAAAAACAGAATTTCATCTGCGCCCATTAAAGACGATAACCGATGGGCAATGACGATAACGGCCCGATCCGCCGTGAATTCTGTCAAGGACTGACGGATGCGTTGTTCGGTTGCGGCATCAATGGCAGCCGTTGAATCATCAAATACAATGATCTGGGCATCTGGCAAAATGGCGCGGGCGATCGACAGGCGTTGGCGCTGGCCGCCTGACAGGGACACGCCGCGTTCACCCACCAAGGTTGAATAAGCCTCGGGCAAGCCTTTGATATAATTGTGAAGCTGCGCTGTTTCAGCGGAATGCGCGATATCGCTGCGGTTAGCATAGGGCGCGCCATAGGCCAGATTATGGTCGATAGAGGCTGTAAATAAAAAGGGGTCTTGTTGAACGATTGCCACCGCATGGCGCAAACTGGCTAACGTGATCTGGCGAATATCCTGGCCATCAATGCTAATCTGGCCCTGATCCACATCATAAAACCGCCCCATAAGCTGCACCAAGGTTGACTTGCCAGATCCAGGCGGGCCAACAATGCCAAGGGTTTTGCCCGGGCCAACCTCAAAGCTAATCTCGCTGAGTGTGCGTTGATCGGCAACCTGACTTGGATAGTGGAAGCTGACATTTTCAAACCGCAGAACGCCTTTACCTCGGGCGAGCGGCGTCGCGTCATCGGCATCCTTAATGTCGGGCGTTAGGTCAAGAACGTTAAACAACCGCCCGCCGCAGGTTGAGGCGCGGGCGATTGAATTGATCATCCAACCAATTTGCCGGACCGGCATTTGCAGAATCAACATGAACGCTAAAAACTCAGCGAGTTGCCCAAGCGTAATGTCGCCTGCCAGGACTTTTTCGCCGCCAACCCACAGCGTGAGCCCCATCGCCAAAAAGTAAACAAAGGTCATTTGTGTGGTCGAATGGACAAATAGGTTTACCCGGCGACTGGCGGTTTGCAAGGCTGCGTCAGAAACATGGTCAAAGCGGGCCATCTCATGAAGTTGCGCTGCAAAGGCGCGCACAACCCGAATGCCACCCAGGTTTTCTTCCATGATTTTGGTCAGCGTTGACATCCTATCTTGCAACTCGAGCCAGGTATCACGGAGTTTCAAGCGGGCGAGGGATGCCCGAATGCCAACAATTGGCACAAACGAAAGTGAAACCAGCCCAAGGACAGGATCTTGGTTGATCAAGATAAAAGCGCCGCCGCCGATCAGAATACTTAAAAAGAACATCCGCAGGATGCCGGTATCGGTCCACAATCGGACGCCTTCAATATCGAGAATGCCGCGGGTCATCAGATCGCCTGTATGCACCCTGTCATGCCAAGATAGGCTTAACCTTTGGAGTTGGGTGTAATAGGCCATTCGTAAGTCATACCCGATTAATTGGCCGACAGCTTCACCTTGATAATTCTGCATCATTGTCGCCAAACCGCGCCCGACGGTAACAACCAATAACAGAATGGCTGTGGTGAACAGCGCTGACTCGGCCTCTCCCCGAGCCGTAATGCCGCTAACAGCGCCGCCCAGAAGTCCCTGTGCCTGATCAACGGCTTGGCCGATATATTGTGGCATCAACAGCTGTAAATTCGCAGCAAGAACGGTCGCAAAAACGGCGATCAGCATGCGACCCCAGTATTTTAGTGCCATGGCGGTGATCCGTCGCAGAACCTTGGTGTCAACTTTTGACACGGCGATCTGGTAATCAATGGCGGCGGGATCACCAATAGTGGCAGCAGGTGGAGCGGCATTACTCATGGTTGAATCCTAGAGGCGAAAATAACAGCTGTTTATAGCAGTGATTTGGATATTTGATAGGTCATGTCTGACAAATCTTGGCGTGCTTGAAAAACCTTTCGCTAGGCCGACAGCCTTTTACCGAAAACATGACGACGGCCTTGCCCGAATCGTATTTTAGCATCTATTGTAAGGGTCCTGCCAATTGGAGTTTCCCCGATGACAAGCCCTTTGCTATTTACCCCGCTAGAAATACGTGGCGTGACCATTCCCAACCGAGTCGTGATTGCGCCGATGCATCAATATGCTGCTGTCAAAGGCTATCCGACAGATTGGCACCTGATGAACATTGGCCGGTTTGCCGCTGGTGGGGCTGGATTGGTGATGGTTGAATCCACCAAGGTTGAGCGGCGTGGTTGCGGCACCGTTGGTGATCTTGGCTTGTGGCATGATGATTTCATTCCCCATGTGGCCCGCCTGGCGGATTTTATTCGCGCTCAAGGCGCCGTGCCCGCCATTCAATTAGGCCATAGTGGCCGGAAGGCGCGGCGCTCCCGTCCCTGGGAGGGGGGCAAACCATTGACAGAAGAACTGGCTGCTGTGGATGACTGGGAGGATTGGGAATTGGTTGCGCCCAGTGCTGAAGCTGATCCAGATGATCCCCGTCCGCGCGCCCTTGGTGTGGAAGAGATCGTTGATCTTGTCAAAGCTTGGGGGGCGGCGGCCCGGCGGGCTGATGCCGCTGGGTTTGATGTGCTCGAAATTCATGGGGCGCATGGCTATTTACTCCATCAATTTTTATCGCCCGTTGCCAACCGCCGTAATGACGGCTATGGCGGCTCAGAAGATAACCGGATGCGGCTTGTTACCGAAGTGATCGAAGAAGTGCGAGCCCATTGGCCAGATCATAAACCGCTGTTTTTACGCCTGTCAGTAGAAGATGACGCTGGCTGGGGGCCAGAAGAAAATGTGCGTTTGGGGCGGCGCGTCAAACCCCTGGGGGTTGATGTCATCGACTGTTCATCAGGCGGTATCACGGGCGCGCCAGTGGTGAGTGCAGGGCCTGTCAGTTATGGCTACCAAGTACCCTATGCGCATAAACTGCGTGATGAAGCTGATATCCAGACCATGGCTGTGGGCTTGATTGTGCATGCGGATCAAGCCGAGAAGATTTTGCAAGAGGGGCGGGCCGACTTGATCGCGATTGCCCGAGAGGCGCTGCATAATCCAAACTGGGCCTATGACGCGGCTATTAAATTGCGGGTGCAAAGCCCAGAAGACCTGTTGCCGCCGCCAATGCGTTATTGGCTGGACAAGCGTTCACGTTGGGTTAAAGACGTTACCCCGTCGACCATGATTTCAGGCATTGATGGCCCTTCAGCGTAAAGCCTATCGGTTGCCGTCAGGCGCTAAGTTCCGTGCGAATGGCGGCAAAAACATCTTCGAACATAGCGGTGGTCAGGCGCCCTGTATTGGTATTATAGCGCGAGCAGTGATAGCTATCGAATAACACGCGGCCATCCGGCAAGACATGGCGGTTACAGTGACCAAAGGGAAAATCAGCTTTTCGCAGCCCGAGGGAGGTCATGACAGCACCGTGGGCTAGGCCGCCAAGGGCCAAAATTACCTGCTTTGCTTCTGCCAATTCAGCGATAAGAAAAGGTCGGCAGGCTTTGCCTTCGGCACCGATAGGCTTATTTTCGGGCGGCACGCAGCGCACTGCATTGGTGACCCGGCAGTCGATCAGCGCCAGCCCGTCATCAGCTGTTTTGCCATAATCGCCCGTTGAAAACCCAAATTTAGCGAGGGTCCCATATAAAAGATCACCGGCATAATCACCGGTAAACGGTCTGCCTGTCCGGTTTGCGCCGCGCAATCCAGGCGCAAGGCCAACAATTAAAAACCGGCTTCCGACACTGCCAAAAGACGGCACAGGGCCATTGTGCCAATCTGGAAAAGCCACACGATTGGCATCACGAAAAGCAACCAACCGCGGACATAAAGGGCAATCGATCCCCGGAGCGCTGACAGCGTCAGGTGTTGCTTTCATGGACGGTACCGCTTTGGCTCAGCTGTCCGCGCCCTCATCAGCGTCATCGTCATCTTCATCGATATATTCATAATCATCGTCATCATCGACAAAGTCATCCTCATCCTCATCGGTGTTGCTTGGGCCACGCGGTTCTGGCGGACGTGCCGGACGTTCGCTATGGCCGCGGGCGATCTGTTCGGCCAGTTCGGTGAGCTCGATAAAGGTATCTGCTTGACGGCGTAACTCATCTGCAATCATTGGCGGCTGTGAGCGGACTGTTGAGACAACCGTGACACGAACACCTTTACGCTGAACGGCGTCGACCATGCGCCGAAAATCACCATCGCCTGAGAACAAGACGATATGATCTAAGTAGGGCGCCATTTCCATGACATCAATGGCTAATTCAATGTCCATATTGCCTTTGATTTTTCGCCGGCCTGACGGATCGGTAAACTCCTTGGTCGGTTTGGTGACCATGGTGTAGCCATTATAATCGAGCCAATCGACTAAAGGGCGAAGCGGTGAGTACTCTTGATCTTCAATGAGTGCGGTATAATAGAAAGCCCGAATCAGGCGGCCTTTGTTTTGAAAAATACTCAGCAATCGTCTGTAATCTATGTCAAATCCAAGGCTACGGGCGGCCGCATACAAATTCGCACCGTCAATAAATAGTCCTAGGCGTTCATTGGGATAAAAACTCATGTTATTCCTCACATTATTTTTATTTTTTACTTTAATTCTGATTATTTCTGGTCGCCGCAGAAACCACAACAGAACACTGTATGTTTACCCTGCTCGACACTACTCTGTACAGCCCAGACATTGAAAAAATGGAAAATGATATGCGGATAGGTACAGGTGTTTTTATCGGTATTGGGGCCAATCTTGCCGCGGATGGATACCGTGACGCTTATCAGACGTGTTTGGCGGCAATCGA
>JBELLC010000068.1:0-16297 GCA_042088965.1 Nisaea sp.
GCCATGATGAACAGGGCAATACTAAAGGCGTTGACTAAAAACTTCTGCGCTTTGGCCTGCTCTTCATCCTCACCCGAAAACTCATAGCTCACGCCATTTGGCAGCGGCTGGCTCTCTAACCAAGCGCGAATTTCGGTCACTTTGTCCGACACCAGCAGGCCCATTTCCACATCTGCCAAAACCTTCATGGCGCGGAAACCGTCGATCCGCTTGATCTCCCCAATTTTGGGATATGCGTCTTTGCGGGTGAAGCTGTTGATGGGCACCAAACCTCTGGATGTTTGGATACGAATATCGTCAAACTGCATAATATTGCGGTATTTTTCTGGGTATCGGGCGACAATATCAACCTCTTCATCACTGTCATAGGGACGATAGTCGGTGAACTTCATGCCATTTGTGATCAGCCGCACGTATTGCCCGAGAATCGTGACATCAACGCCAAATTTAGCGGCTTGATCACGGTCAATGGCAACCCGCCATTCGATACCGGGAATATCCCGTTCGTCTTCGATATTGATCAGACCGTCCATGCTTTCAAACTTAGCCCGCGCAATCGCCACCAGGTCTGGTAACTGATCTGGATCTTGGCTTTTCAGCAGCAACTGTAGGTCTTTGCCGGTGGGAGGGCCTGCACTATCGTATTTTGTTGCAACCGTGATGCCGGGGAATTTGGCCGCGCGTTTCCGGATTTCGGCTAAGATTTGGTCGGCCGTCTGGGCGCGCTGATCCCATGGTTTAAAATCAAGGGTGAAATCACCAATGACATCTGCGGCCAATTGTTGGCTGCCGGATTGACTGCCGACAACTAAGAAAACTGAATCAAAGGCATCAATCGAACGAATTTCTTGTTCAACTTGAAGCACCAAATTCAACTGTTCCTGGACCGCTAAATTACCGCGTGCATGCACAAAAACCTTGGCATTTTCTGGCTCAGTATCGGGGAAAAACGACGTGCCGTTACCATAGGTTTGATAGATAATTTGAACGCTGACAAGGGTGAGGGCCGCGAGCATTAAAACCTTAAAAGGGTGTCTCAAGACCCGCCGCATGAGAGCGACGTAACCGGCGGCGACGATGCTTTGTGCCAGCGCGTTGTCATCATTGTCAGTGGCCGATGAGGCCCGCTTGTTCGGCCGCCCAATCTGTGCGCCAAGTGTGGGAATAAAAATTAGCGCCATTAACAACGAGGCTAACAAGGTTGCGATCAGTGTAATTGGCAGGAATTTCATAAATTCGCCGACAATCCCTGGCCAAAAGATCAGCGGCATGAAAGCAGCTAATGTGGTCGCTGTTGAGGTAATAATGGGCCATGACATGCGGTGCGCGGCATTTATATAGGCGTCTTTGCGGTCAGCCCCTTCGGCCATGTTCCTGTCGGCCTGTTCGGTCACCACGATGGCACCATCAACCAACATGCCGACAGCCAAGATCAAGGCAAATAAAACCACCATATTCATGGTCAGTCCAAGATTGGACAGCGCCAGAATCCCCAGCAGGAACGAGCCAGGAATGGCCAAGCCGACAAGCCCAGCAGACCTGACGCCCAAAGCACCAATAATGATCACCATGACAAGTAAAATCGCGCTCAGGACGTTGTTTTGCAGATCTTTTAACATCGTGAGCACAAAGTTTGATTGGTCTTGTGAGAAGGTCACTTTTAGACTGGCGGGCCAGTTTGCAATCTCGGCATTCACGGTGCGGCGAATGGCCTTATTCGTATCGATAATATTCTCGCCGATGCGCTTCGAGACTTGTAATGCGAGTGCCGGTTGGCCGTTCAGCTTGGCGATGTTGGTGCGGTCTTTAAAGACCCGGCGCACCGAGGCCACATCGCGCAACCGGACAACGCTATCGCCGTCAACTTTAACCGGTTGGTTCAGAATGTCGGCGGCGGTTTCAAAAAGTCCGGGCACCTTGATCGGAAAACGGCCCCGGCCATTATCCAGATTACCCGCCGTCACCAGACGGTTAGAGCGGCTGAAAATGGATAAAACCTCGCTGGCGTCAAGATTGTAGCTTTCCATAGAGGTGGGATCGATGATTACCTCTAAAAGCTCATCTCGGCTGCCGGTTATTTTTGCTTCAAGAACTGAATCAATAGCTTGAATTTCGTCACGCAGCGTGCGCGCACGTTTCAATAATTCGCGTTCGTTGACATCCCCAGACACCGTTACAATCAATACCGGTGCCAGGCTGAGGTTTACCTCGTTTACAGTCGGTTCATCGGCATTTTCAGGAAGTTCTGCCTTTGCTTTATCAACTTCTTTTTGCACATCAAGCATGGCTTGGTCGATATCAAAGCCGGCACTGAATTCAAGTGTAACACTGCCACCATTTTGCCGCGCTTTGCTTCTGATTTCTTTGACCCCATCAATGGAGCGGACAGCTTCTTCTATGGGCCGAACCAAAAGGTTCTCGGAATCTTCTGGGGAAATTCCTTCAAGGTGTAAGTTGACATAGACAATCGGGACATTGACGTCAGGCGTAGCTTCCTTTGGGATGTTGACATAGGCCAATGAGCCTGCGATCAAAATCAGCAATAAGGCTGATAATGTTGTCCGGCTATGCGCCACTGCGGCGGTGATAATGGCTTTCAAGACTTCGCCCCGCTGGCAGAGAGGTCGAGGAGAACAGGGTCAACTTCTTGGCCGTTTTCAACGAAATCCTGCCCGACAACAATGATCTGTTGGGTGTCATTCAAGCCTGCGACATAAATCCAGCCATTCTTGGCACCGATAATCTCAATGGGGGCAAAATCTGCCCGTCCGGCTGTTGTTACAATGCGCAAGCCAACCCGGCCTTCTCTGTCGAGCACCAAAATTGACGGCGATATGCGGTGGGCAGATTGTGCGGGCAGTGACGTCGTCACTTTGGTGGTCACACCCTCAACCCATGTGCCATCAGGGTTATCGGCAACAATTTCAATGCGGAACGTCCGGGTGTTCGGGTTAGACGTTGCCGCAATGAAGCGGATTTTGCCCTCAAGTTCACGGCCATCAATCAATTTTGCCCGTGCTGCTTGGTTAATGTTAAGTTTCAAATAGTCGCGTTCCGTAACACTTGCGGTAATGACAATCGGGTTGAGGTCAAGCAGTGTCGCAGTAACGTCACCGGCTTTTACATAAGCCCCAACCTCGGCCGGTCGGTCGCTAATGATGCCGTCAAAGGGGGCGATCATGCGGGTATCGGCAATGCGCTCATTGATGGCAGCCAGATTAGCCTCCGCCTGCCGTAAATCAGCCTCTGCCTTGGCCTGCCGGGTGCGGGCTTGGAATCCCTTTGCCGCCAGCTGTTGGGCCGCGTCAAATTCTATCTGCCGCTGGTTGACGCGAGATTCCGACATTTTTTTCTGACTGTCCAAATCACCTTTATCCAAGCTTAGAACCAGGAAACCCGCTGGAATTGTTTGACCTTCTTTTGCAAAAATTTTGTTTACACGGCCCGCTGTTTCGGCGCGCAAATCCACTTTGCGATCGGCGGTTGTCACGCCTGTAAAAACAAGCTGCTCGATAAAGGGCACGGCTGCGCTGTTGACTGTTTGCACGCGTGTCAGGGGGCGTTCAACAATGCGATCTGAAGACGGGGTAGGCGGCGTTTCACCTTGGTTATCGCGACTGAATAAATTGCCTTGGCCAGAGACAATCCAGAGGCCGATGGCGACAAAGACAACGACGGCGATAAAAATTGAGTTGGTTAGGAGTCTCACAAGGCCGTTCCTAAAGGTTGGCGGTTTTGTCATTTGCAAAGGCAACGATCCGGCACGCTGAAACCGCTCAATTAACCGCCGCGCCTTTTAACGTGGTACTGCCGGGGTCATTTTCAACAAAGATAAACGTCTGGTCTCAACTTATGGCCAAATTGATCGCAATAGGCCAACAATTGCCTTGCGTCAAACCTTTAAAAGCGTGCCAAAGGCCGCGTTGGTGGAGGCAAAATGAACGGCCATGATTCTGTAAATTCACCAACAGGGACTTCAATTAAACACGGGCCTGTTTGCGCAAAAGCCTGTTTTAAGCATTTTTGCAGATCAGCGGGAGAATGGGCGCGAAGGCCCAGAGCCCCAAAACTCTCCGCCAATTGGACAAAATCAGGATTGGTAAAATTCGAGGCGATTTCCTTGCCATTGTGATCAAGTTTTTGTTGCCGGCGCACATTGCCGTAATAGCCATCTGCAAACACGATCGCGACCACATCAAGGTTATGATGCACGGCGCTGGCCAATTCAGGCATCGTATACATAAAGCCGCCATCGCCATTTACCGAGACAACTTTCTTGCCAGGGTTTGCCGCTGCAACCCCCAGCGCGGTGGCATAGCCATAGCCAAGGGTGCCTTGGAAGCCAGGAGTGATCATGGTGCGCGGGTGATAGACAGGAAAACCAACCCGGGCGACGTACCCAACTTGGGTATACTCATCAACGAAAAAGCCATCCTCCGGCAATTCAGCGCGGATCGCTGCCAGAAACGCCATTTGTGGTCCAAGGCCCTCAACAAGGCCTTTTTGCACCTTACCTTTTAGCGTTGTTAGCTCCTCTTCGCGGGAATAGCGCTGTCGATTATAAGCGGGGATAGCGTTTATCAATGCGCAGGTTGCTTCAGCCGAATCGCCGACAATGCCAATGGTAGGGGCCATGACCCGGGTCAGTTCAGTCGGGTCAATGTCGATGTGGATGACTTTCAGGTCATCATCGATGCCCCAATACATCCGCTCCGGCTGCAACCGGCAGCCAATGGCGATGGCCACATCACAGCGTGCCCATAGTTCTGCACCGGCGGGATGGATTTGTGCCAGATAATGGCGTTCATCGACAATGCCCCGGCCATTTTGATAGCTGACAACAGGGGCTTCGATCAGGGCTGCTAATTCACGCACTTCTTCGGCCGCATGATAGGCACCAGAGCCAACAAAAATCATCGGCTGTTGGGCGTGCCCCAAAAGTTTGGCGGCGGCGGTAATTTGATCAAGATCGAGTTCCGGCAAGCTTTTCGCGGCCGCTTCTGTGGGCAGGCATACCATGCTTTCTTCGCCCATTTTATCCATCGCCATTTCCAAGGTAACAGGTCGTGGGCGTTCGGCGGTCAGTTTTTGGAAGGCCGTCTGCATGGTTGCGGGCACATGCTGTGCATGGTCAATACGCTGGACCCATTTATTCACGCTCGACAGGGCTTTTGGTTGATCAGGGATTTCATGTAACATGCCAAAACCACGGTCAATATAGTTTGATTGGATTTGACCGGTGATCGCCAAAACCGGTTGATTGCAAGCGTAAGCTGTTGATAACGCTGCTGTGGCGTTGAGGATGCCGGGCCCCGGCACAACCGTAAATGTGCCGACTTTACCGCTTGAAATGGCATAACCGAAAGCCATGTACGCGGCTCCCTGCTCATGGCGGGAATTGAGAACTTTCACCCGATTTCGATTGTCATACAGCGCGTCAAAAAGATGATTGAGTTGCACCCCTGGAAGCCCGAAAACGGTATCAACGCCATTGGTGATCAGAGATTGTACAATCGCTGCGCCGCCTGTCATGCGTGTGGGGGTGGGTTTTTTCATCTAAATAACCTTATTGAGCAGCTGTTTGTGGCTGGATTGCCTGCCAAATTTTTTGCGCGCTTAAGGGAATATCAAGATGCTTGACCCCCCGGCTTGCCAGGGCATGAATAACGGCATTGATCACCGGACCCGGGCCACCAATCGACGATAATTCGCCAACCCCTTTGACATCAAGCAGGCTATGCGGGCTGTTTGTGGGGCGCCAGGCCAGATCAAATACTGGCATCTCATCGGCACGTGGTAATTGGTAATCAAGCAGGGATGCGTTGACCATTTGGCCGTCGCAATCGTAATCCACAGCTTCCATCAACACTTCGCCAATGGCTTGAGCCAATCCGCCGATAATTTGCCCGCGGGCAGCCCCGTCGTTAAAAATTCGACCAAGGTCATCGGTGCCTGTGAAACGCTCTAGCGTGACCATGCCAGTGTTTGGATCAACGGTGACTTCAACCACATAGCAGCCATTTGGGAAGGTTGTATGACGGCCGGTAAAATCTTCCTCGCCAACGCAGCCAGCATGCATACCGGGGGGCAGTTGGTCAGCGGGAATTTCCGGCCAGCGGGTGACAATTTCTGCCAAGCTTATGCGCCGGTCAGTGCCGCTGACGGTGAAATAGCCAGCGGCATATTCAAGATCCGTGGCGGCAGCTTCGAGCAAATGGCTGGCAGCTTGTTTGGCCCCCTCGACCATGGTTTGGGCGGCGCGATGAATGGTATTGGCCGCAATTGGCATCAGGCAAGACCCGCCTGTGCCGCCGCCAATTTGCAAATCATCGCTGTTGCCTTGGCGTACCTTGATCAAATCGGCGTCCAGGCCCACGGCGTCAGCGGTCACTTGAGCCAAGGTGTCGAGATGGCTTTGGCCGGAATCTTGAGTGCCGGTATAAACCTCAACTGTGCCATCGGGCAGGGCGGTCACCCGCGAGCGTTCGGCGGTGGAACCGCCTGTGGCATGCATATGCGATCCAACGGCAATACCGCGCAACATACCTTGCGCGGCGGCGGCGGCTTGGCGGGCGGGAAAACCGTGCCAGTCCGCCCGCGCCAGGGTTGCGTCGAAGGCAGCAATATAGGCACCACTATCAATTTCCTCGCCCATGGCAGTGTGATAGGGAATATCACTTTCTCTGATCAGGTTGCGGCGGCGAAGATCTGCCCGATCAAGGCCAATTTCGTCGGCGGCAAGATCAATCAGGCGTTCCAGAGTGGCAGCTGACTCAGGTTTGTTGGCACCGCGATAAGCATCAACCGGCACCGCATTTGTGAACACCCCTTGAACCCGGTAATAGAGGCCAGGAATGCGATAGCATTGACTAAACACCCGCACCGCGCCAGCGGTCACGATCATTGGCGCGACCGTATTCAAAAATGCCCCAAGGTCGGCCACGGCGTTGACTTCAAAAGCGAGGAAATGACCATTCGCGTCAAGGGCCAATCGCGCATGATCGACACGGGCGCGGCCCTGAACATCGGCCAAGAACGCTTCATTGCGAGACCCTGTCCAGGCAACGTTCTGGCACAGGGCACGGGCGGCAAAAAGGCAGAGTGCTTGTTCAGGATATGGCCAGATTTTCACCGCAAAACTGCCGCCAACGGCAGGCGTGATGACGTGCATCTGAGATTCGTCCACAGCCAAAATATCTGCCAATGCAGCGCGCAGAGAGACCACCCCTTGGCTGGGCGTGATCAAGGTGAAACGGTGTGAGTCGGAATCATAACTGGCAACGCAGGCGCGGGTTTCCATCGGCGAGATGGCAATCCGTGGATGACGGACGGTTAAACTGACGACATGCGCAGCTTCGGCAAAATGCGTTGCTGTTTCAGCCGCGTTACCCACGTCCCAGTCAAAAGATTGGTTGTTTTTTGCTTCTGGCCAGATTTGTGGGGCGCTGTCATGGACCGCTGTTTCAGGGTCATTGACCGCAGGCAGCGCCTCAATATCAAGATCAATCGCCTCCATCGCATCGCTCGCAGCAGCGATATCATCGGCGACCACCATGGCGATCGGCTGGCCAACGTATTTCACCATGGTATCGGCCAAAACGGGGCGCGCTGGCTCAATCATGGGGTTGCCATCTCGGCTGGTTACAGCCGCCCGTGATCGCATCGGGGTGATGCCGGCGGCGCGCAGATCGGCTGCCAGGTAAATGGCTTTTACGCCCGGTAGGGCCGCAGCGGCGGCGATATCAATTTGCCGAATGTGCCCATGGCCAACGGGCGAACGCAGAAAAACACTGTGTAAACTATTTGCCGGGATCAGATCTTCGGTAAATTGCGCCTGGCCCGTCAGCAAGTGTTGATCTTTTTCGCCGATCATGTGGTTTTCTCCTGCGTCGCTTTTTGAAAAGCCGTCTGGTTTTATCTCATGGATCGATTTCTGCGGCGAGGGGCATTGATAACAAGTGAAAAGAAAGCGACTTTCCATGGCCATCAAGACCTAAGCTACCGTTCACACCCCCCTCAAGCACATCATCTATAACGAAATTCAAGGCAGGTAAATTGGCCAGCTCATACCGCGTAACGTTACTGGCACCGCGATGGGCGAAACAGGCCAGGACCCGTGCTTCGGTCAAGCTTGTCAATAATAGCGGATAGTCATCATCGTGATAGGGAATAACCGCGATATTTAATCTATTGCCCTTATCGCCCGCGCGCGCATGGGCGATATCGTGAAGGCGACGGTTGTCAGGGCGTGGCGGTGTCATGTGTCGCCTCCTGATCGGGATGTGGAACAGTCTAACAAGCTGACGTTCACCGCCACTTTGGCACGTGGTACCAGGGCCGATGAGGTTTGAATTTGCGCGCTCACATGGGTTCGCAGGCCGCCGCCGCCTGCTGGTCCGCAGCAATAAAGAGCGGTGATTTCATCGCTAAAGGCGATGGCTTGGTCGTGGTCCATGCATCGTAATGCCCCACGGATACGATATTCGCCATCATCCGGCCAGCGACCCGCTGTTTGTAATTCGCCGCTGTCGCCATCGAACATCGATACGGTTCCCATGATATCGAAACGGGCCCGGTGGTTGATGCCGCTCGCGGCCAGACGGTCGCGCAAGATTTGCACCGCCAGCTCGGCGCGAGCGCGGGCGTTTGGGCCGACATAACTTAACTCTCCCTCCGCTAAGAAACCGCCATCATAGGATAATGTTGCCTTTAAAGTGGTTGGCGCGGGAAGGCCGCGGGCACCAGCGACACGCACTCGGTTTGGGCCGTCCGGTGTCACCGTTACCTGCATCAAATCAAGAGTTACATCCGGCGTTAAGTAAGCGGCCGGGTCATGAATTTCATACAGTAACTGTTCTTTGACGGTCCGCTGGTCCACCACCCCGCCGGTTCCTGTGGCTTTGGTAATCACCAGCTCATTGTCAGCGGACAGCTCGGCAATTGGAAAGCCAACATTTTCAAGACCGCTGACATCTTTATGGCCGGGATCGGCGAAATAACCGCCACTGACTTGACTGCCGCATTCGATCAAATGCCCGGCGCAGGTTGCTGTTGCCAGCGCCGCCAGGTCATCAGCTTGCAGGCCAAACTCATGCATTGCCGGCCCGACCACCAAGGCCGGATCAGCACAGCGGCCTGTCACCACCACATCAGCGCCCGCCGCTAAGGCTTCTGCGATGGGCGCACCGCCGAGATAGACATTAGCGGCGATCATCTGCCCGCTCGCTGCCGATAGACCTTCCAGGGTAGGCAGAGTGCGTAAATCATCCTCTGGCATGCTGCCAAAAAGATCATCACCTTCAACAATGGCGACCTGGAGATCCAAGATGCCTTGCTGTTCTGCCAAGGCAATGATTTTTTTTGCGGCCCCGCGCGGGTTTGCCGCCCCAAAATTAGAAATGATCCGAATACCTGCGGCCTTACAATCTGCGAGCACAGGCCGTAAAAAGTTCAGCAGGTTTGGCGCATGCCCGGCGTCTGAATCGCTTTGCCGTTGGCGCTGGGCGGCAGCCAAGGTGCGTTCGGCCAAGGTTTCAAAAATCAGATAACACGGACCTGTTCGGGTTTTTAGATCGTTGACAACGGCGATTGCGGCGTCAACCCGGTCGCCTGAAAATCCGGCACCGCATCCGATATGAATGGTTTTCTGTGGCATCGGTGTGCTTTCGCTTTACTGTCCTGATGAGTTTACCAGATTAACGGTCTGCTGTGACATAACCAGCGGCATGATCTTGCTGGATGAGGTCTGCGCTGCGCGCTATCGGGTCGCCATGGCCGCCGCCGCCAGAGGTTTCCAGTTGCAGACAATCGCCCTTTTGCAGGGCAAGCCCGGCAACTTTCGACGGTAACGCTTCGATGCTTCCATCGGCGCGAGTCAATGTCAGTTTGCCGCCGCGCCCAGGTTGCCCCCCGGCAAGCCCATATGGGGGGATTTTAAAGCGATCCAGGTTTGCGGCAAATGTCCCCATGGGGGCGTCTAACCGAAACCCTCGAAAAAGGCCAAGCCCGCCCCGATATTTGCCGGCACCGCCAGAATCAGGCAGCAAGCCATAGCCTGTGAATGTGATCGGATAATCACCCTCGATCATTTCAATCGGCGAATTGGCAATATTGTGGAAACCACAGGAAAACCCATTGGCACCGTCGCCTTCAGGATGAGCGCCCCAACCACCGCATTCCAAATCAAAATAGACTTGCCTACTGCCATCACCATTCACGGCATTAATCGCATAGGCATAGGAGACTCCGTAATAGGACGCTGGCACCCGTTCAGGCAGGGCGGCGGCAAATGCCCCCATGACGGCATTTACAATCCGATGACCAACGGCCATGCGATTGGCAACAGGCGCTGGATATTGGGCATTGGCAACACTGCCCTCCGGGGCGTTGACAATGATCGGTCGATAGCACCCGGCATTGGCCGGGACATCGCGGCCGATGGACATCAGCACCCCGCAAATGACGGCAGAACGGCTCATATTCAATGTGCAGTTGACAGGCCCCGGTGCCTGCGGACTTGAACCGGCAAGGTCAACCGTCAGTTGGTGGTCTTCGATGATAACTTTAGCAGCGATTTTCAAACTGGTTTCTGTCTCGATGCCATCATCATCAACCCAATCGGCAAATTCATAACTGCCGTTTGGAATTTCCGCGATCACAGCGCGCATGGCCGCTTCTGATTGGTTTTGAATTCGGGTTGTGGCGGCCGCTAAGCGTGCTTGGCCGTAACGGGTAGCAATGCGCTGAAGGGTCTGTGCGCCGGTGTCAAGGGCTGCCAATTGTGAGGCAAAGTCACCCCCAACATTTTCTGGCTCGCGGCTATTGGCAAGCAGCAGATCGATAATCGCTTGGTTGCGTACGCCAGCCGTGACAATTTTCAACGGCGGAATGCGAAAGCCCTCTTGATGAATTTCTGTGGCCGTGGCGTCATAGCTGCCTGCCGCCCCGCCGCCGACATCGAGATGATGCACTAAAATACCCACAATGGCGATCCGCTGACCTTCCAGGAAGACAGGTTTGAAGGTTTGAATATCCGGCAGGTGTTGGCCACCGCTATAGGGATCATTGGTAATCACCACATCGCCATCATGCCATTGATCGAGGGGGAGGTGATGGTTGATGAGGTCTTGTAGGCAGGCCGCCATCGAATTCAGATGCACCGGCATGCGCGCTGCTTGTGCGACACTGAAGCCATCAGCATCGAACACACAGGTGGAATAATCCAGAATTTCGCGCACCACGGAGGATCGACTGGTCCGCCAAACAGTGACACTCATTTCTTCAGCCGCTGATACCAACGCATTACGGATGACTTCGGTTTGAACAGCATCAATGTCAGTCATGGCGGGTCTCCGAGGTATGCTGGTAGGTGGCGATAAGGCTGCCGTTCACGGCGGCGCTGATCTGCCAGTCCGGGGGAATGAAAAGGGTCGCATGCGGGTCTTCAACAATGACCGGCCCGGTCACTGGATTGCTGGACAGTTGGCTGCGGGCAAAAACACTGACGTCCTGCCACGCCTGCAAATAGATCCGCAGCTTTTCAGGATCCCCTGTCGCTTCAGCGGTGGCATGCGTGGTTGGCTGTGGTTTTGCCAAACGGCCACTCGCTGTCAGCCGCAAGTTCACAATCTCGGGGGTGACGTCAGGGTTGCTATGGGCGAATTGCTGGGCGTGATCGTGATGAAATTGCGTCACACTGGCGGCCAGATCAGCCGGCGATTTAAGCACTGTTGTGATTTCATAGGCTTGGCCGCGATAGCGCAGGTCAAGGGCGGCTGCTAATGAGCGTGCATCTTCGGGAATACCATCGGCGTCTAACCGGCGGGTAGCCTCTTCTGTCATGGTCGCCAATAACCGCTCCAGTGGCGCCATGGCCGCGCCATCAGCGGGCATAGGACAAGCGCGGATTAAATCATGGCGCAAATCTGCATATAGCATGCCCCAGGCGCTTAGGGTGCCAGCGTCCCGGGGGAAGACGACGTTGCTGATCCCCAAATCGGCAGCGGTCTCACAGGCATGCAAGCCGCCCGCACCACCAAATGCCACCAATGCGAAATCTGCCGGATCAAGGCCTTTTTCGAACAGGCTGAGACGGATGGCACTGGCCATATGGGCGACGGTGATGGTCAAAACGCCATTGGCAGCGGCCTCAGTGCTGAGGTTCGCTGGCGTGCCGACATGGGCCGCGATAGCGGTTTCAGCGGCGGCGTGGTCAAGGGTCATGCTGCCGCCTAAAAAGCGCTTTGGGGCAATCCGGCCAAGCACTACATTAGCATCTGTGACGGTCGGACGGCTACCGCCATGACCATAGGCCGCAGGGCCGGGGTGGGCACCAGCGCTTTCAGGCCCGACTTTCAACGCCCCGACATGATCCATTTCAGCAAGCGAGCCACCACCCGCGCCGATGGTCCGCATTTCCACCATTGGCAAGCGCACGGGGCAACCGCCAACCTCACCTTGAGAAATCATGCGGGTTCTTTGATTTTGGACCAGTGACACATCATAGCTTGTGCCGCCCATATCGACCGCCACCAAATTAGCCAAATCAAGTTGCCCCGCGATGGTTTCGGCTGCCAATGCGCCGCCGCTTGGCCCCGATAGGAGCAACCGTGCCGGTTCACGCGCGGCGACGGCAGGGCGCGCGATGCCGCCGTTCGATTGCACCAGGTAGACGGGGCGATCAAAGCCTGCCGCTTTTAAACGGCTTTCGAGACGCGCCAGATAGTCCCCCACCACAGGCATTAATAAAGCATTCAGCGCGGTGGTTGAACTGCGTTCATATTCTCGAAATTCCGGGCTGATTTCGCTGGACAGGGACAGGTGCAGGTCCGGCAGGGCTGCGCGAATATGGGCGGCGATTTGCTGTTCATGGGCGGGGTTCGTATGGCCGTGTAAACAGCAGATTGCAGCCGCTGCAACGGGCATTTCTGTTAACCGTGTGACCATCTCGGAGAGGCTGTCCGGACATAGTGGTGTCTCTACAGAGCCGTCAGCACGCATGCGTTCAATCACCCCGATCCGCTGCGCCCGGGGGATCAGCAGGATGCGGTCCTCGGCCTTTCCAGCATAAATGTCGTGGCGCATATGGCGGCCAATCTCAAGAACATCCTCAAAGCCTGCCGTTGTGATCAGCGCCGCAGCAGGCAACTTTTGTTCCAAGACCGCATTGGTGGCGATGGTGGTGCCATGGATCAGCATGGTGACTTGCGACAAGGCAAAGCCAAAAAGGTCGGCTGCCTCGGTCATGCCTGTGAGCAAGCCAACGGAGGGGTCAGCAGGAGTGGTTGGGGTTTTATGAGCGAAAACAGCGCCAGTTTGCTCATTGAGGATTTGCACATCTGTGAACGTACCGCCAATATCGACGGCAATTCGGACAGTGGCATTGGGGGCAATTGGCATCGCAGATTTCCATTCTTCTGGGAAGGTTCGATCAAGCAGAACGCCGATCTTAATCGAAAATTTGCGCCCGTTAACAGCAAACCTGCCTTCCGACATAAAAAATTGTGAGTCACACGGCGTGGGGTGTGACCGACGTTTAAAAGGCTTGTTTTGATCATGCCACCATCGCGGTTTCCCTTCCGCTCATCCCAGAGTAGACTGCCGCGCGGTGTCGGCTAAGCTGCGCCACAGTCTTTGGCCCTTTTCATGAACCTACTTGCACACTAGATATTTCATATGACTGATCAACTTTGCATCGCTTTTGCCCAATTAAACCCGACCCTTGGCCGAATTGACGATAATCTCGTTAAGCTAAGGGCGTGCCGTGCCAATGCGGCGGCGGCAGATCTAATTGTTGTCCCCGAGTTATTTGTCAGTGGTTATCCGCCGGAAGACCTCATTTTAAAACCGCTGTTCATTGAGCAGGTGCAAGCTGCGGTTATGGAATTTGTCGCTGAGACAGCCGATGGTGGCCCGGCAGTCCTTTTAAGCACGCCCTGGCCGGATGATCGGGGCGCGGGGGTCATCAATGCGGTTTTGTTGATTGATGACGGCCAGATTGCGGCGGTGCGGGCCAAAGTTGATTTGCCCAACTACGGGGTTTTTGACGAAAAACGGGTTTTTAATGCTGGTGATATGCCGGGGCCAATCAATTTCCGGGGGGTCCGCCTTGGGGTGCCGATCTGTGAAGATATCTGGAGCCCGGATGTGGTTGAGTGTCTGCAAGAGGGCGGCGCAGAAATTCTTTTGGTGCCGAATGGCTCACCCTTTGAATTTGGAAAATTTGATCAGCGCTTGAATTTGACCGTCGCGCGGGTAACCGAAACGGGTTTGCCCTTGGTGTATTTAAACCAGATTGGCGGCCAGGATGAATTGGTTTTTGATGGTGCCTCCTTTATTTTGAACGCCGATTGCTCTTTGGCGCACCAACTGCCTGCGTGGCGTGAGGATGTCCGGCTGACCCATTGGTCGCGAACACCCGCGGGCTGGCAGGTGGCCAAAGGCCCCATAGAGGCAATTGATCAAGGGTTACAATCGATCTATCAGGCGATGGTTTTAGGGCTTCGGGACTATGTCCAGAAAAATGGCTTTCCAGGTGTTCTTTTGGGGATGTCGGGGGGTATTGACTCGGCGATAAGTGCGGCGGTTGCTGTTGACGCGATTGGGGCTGACAAAGTGCATTGCGTGATGATGCCATCGCCTTACACCAGTCAAGACAGTTTAGATGATGCAGCAGCAGCGGCTGCGCTGCTTGGCGCAAAGCTGGATAATATTAATATTGGTCCCGCGATGGCAGCGTTTGATGAGATGTTGGCACCCCATTTTGCCGGCTCAAACAGCGGTATTGCCGAAGAAAACATTCAGTCGCGATCGCGCGGTCTGACCCTAATGGCGTTGTCGAATAAGTTTGGCCACATGGTCTTATCGACAGGTAATAAGTCGGAAATGTCCGTTGGCTATGCCACGCTTTATGGCGACATGTGCGGCGGTTATTCGGTGCTGAAAGATGTTTACAAGCTAACGGTATTTGCGCTGTCGCAGTGGCGTAATGCGCATTTCCCAGCGGGCGCGTTGGGTCCAGATGGCCCGGTCATGCCAGAACGGATTATCTCCAAGCCGCCGTCAGCGGAGCTGAGGCCCGATCAAAAGGATGAAGACTCATTGCCGCCCTATGAGGTCCTTGATGCGATCTTAAACGCGTTGATCGAAGACGAGACGCCGGTTGAAGATATTATTGCAAAAGGTTTTGAGCGAGAGACCGTAATGCGGGTGTGGCAATTGCTGGATCGGGCGGAATATAAACGCCGCCAAGCCCCCCCGGGCGTCAAAATCACCTTGCGGGCCTTCGGCCGTGATCGCCGATATCCGATTACCAACGCATTTTTGGGCGCCTATGCCCGCTCACAATAAGATTTTATGGTTTTTTCGGTGCCGTGCGAGAATTTTAGGGACGTTTTCGGGTTTTTAGGCGCATTTTGAGGCTTTTTAGCCGTGTCATAGAGGTCATCATAAACGGCCATTCACGAAATTATTAAAGTTTTATTGGGGTCAGCGTCGAAAAAGCTTGTGTTTAGGGTAGAATTCGGCGTAAGGGGTGCCCATGCATCGAGCGGCGGTGCGATTGTTAACGAGGCGGAAAATGGCGACTGGTACAGTTAAATGGTTTAACCCGACAAAGGGTTTTGGTTTCATTGAGCCGAGCGAAGGTGGTGCAGATGCCTTCGTTCATATCTCAGCGGTCGAGCGGGCCGGTCTGAGTACTTTGAATGATGGCCAAAAAGTTGAGTTTGAGTTGGTTGCAGGCCAAAAGGGCCGTTCGGCAGCTGAGAACCTTAAAATTCTCGACTAATCGAACACCAACGATCGACGGAAAAAGCCCGCGCGTCGTCGCGGGCTTTTTTATTGTTGGGCTGATATCGGAAAATACCGGTGTTGATCGGGGGCTGCATTATGGCGATACCAACCAAGAGGCGGCGACCTGTCCGCCAGACAATGCAGAGAGTAGACGGCCTGAATGCAATCTGATATCCCCGCGTCGGGTAACGGCTCATTCATCCGTGTGAGGAGATAGCGTCATGTCCAGCTTGACGGTGCGGCGCATTATTGGAATTTCACTTGAAACGGCAGCTGAGATTTGTTGATCCCGGCCGTTGTTGTCTTGATTTTTCATTTTTCTGCTCATCTCACCGCAATTGCCGTACTGGAGCCCGCATTATGGAGCTTACCTTTTATAACACTCTGAAGCGTGAGAAAGCGCCGTTTGTGCCGCTTGATCCTGAACACCTCCGACTTTATGTGTGCGGACCGACGGTTTATGATTTCGCTCATATCGGCAATGCCCGGCCGGTGGTTGTTTTTG
>JBELLC010000069.1:0-16231 GCA_042088965.1 Nisaea sp.
CGACCATTAACCAATCATCGCCATAGGCGAATAAGTTGAGGTTCATGCCAATTTCGTTTGACCCACCCAGCGGTAAAAAATGCAGCTCCTTCATCGCCTTACGCGCCATTTCGGTTGCCTTGATTACGGTTGAGACGATGGATCAATACCAGGCCATGCAGTGTTAAATCCTCATCAACAAAATCAATCGCGGTGGTGCAGTTGCCAAATAGCTCTGCCAATCCACCCGTTCCAATGACCGTCATTTTTTCTCCATATTCGGCTTTAATGCGACTCACTAAGCCTTCAATAAGTCCGATATACCCCCAAAAAATACCGCTATGCATGGCAGAGATTGTGTCCTTACCAATCACTTTAAGAGGGCCCTCGCCTTCGCGCGGCATATGCGGTGCTTTAATGGCGATACGCGGCAATTGCGCTGCTGCTTGATATAGGGCATCAAGCGACAAGTTAATCCCTGGGGCGATAATTCCACCTGCATAACTACCATCTGCTTCGACCACATCGAAGGTCGTGGCGGTGCCAAAATCAATAACCACCAAAGCGCCAGGGTAGCGGTCATGGGCCCCGACCGCATCAGCAATACGGTCCGCCCCTGCCTGTTGTGGTTGATCAATCCGAATCTCAATCCCCAGATCCACCCCATTGGCACCAATCACCAGAGCGGTCACATCAAAATACTTGGCCGCAAGAGATTTCAGGTTGAACAAGGTTTCAGGCACCACGGTTGAAACCGCCACATCATCAATATTGCTGAGTGACAGTCCCTCTAGCGACATAAGCTGCTGCAACCAGACAGCATATTCGTCGGCTGTACGCTGCTTATTGGTTGACGTCCGCCATGAGGCACGGGCGCGTAAGTCTTCATAAACTGAAAAAACAGTGTTTGTATTGCCGCAATCAATTGCCAACAGCATTGTTTTGATCCTTTCGAAGGCCCGGAAAGACATCAGCTGCGGCGATGATCTGTAACGCCCCGTCCGCCATTTCTAATTGCAGGTTTCCCGCCAGGTCAATGCCGCGGAAAATGCCCCGCATCTGTGTCTCGCCAATACGCGCGATCATCGGCGCATCCAAACCATAAGCAGCCGTAAGCCACGCCTGTCGAATAGGCGCAAATCCTTCGGCAACCCAGAGCGCGTACCAGGGTGCCATTCTGTTTAACAAATCTATCAAGGCGATCTCTGGAG
The DNA here is from genome assembly GCA_042088965.1 of Nisaea sp. Lineage (GTDB taxonomy): Bacteria > Pseudomonadota > Alphaproteobacteria > Thalassobaculales > Thalassobaculaceae > TMED26. The sequence goes on from JBELLC010000069.1 coordinate 1,191, forward strand.
TGATACTGACACCATAGGCGCTTAGATTACTGATGGCATAGGGGGCGTCAACAGGATGCCCTATGAGACCAGATAGATTTATGCCCACCCCCACGATCATTGCCAATCCCGCGCTATCGGTTTCGCTCTCGATCAGAATGCCGCTGGCCTTGCCACCTTGAATTAAAACATCATTCGGCCATTTGATCTGCATATCGCTGGCCCTAAGAGCACGCGCATGGCCCGATTGATTTATACTGTCCTGGATCATATCGCGGACCCCGAGGGCAATCACAAAAGACAGGGTTGCTAATGCCGACATATCCCACGCCGGTGGCACCATGAGAATGGAGCAATAGAGATTACCAGCAGGTGACTGCCAGACCCGGCCGCGCCGACCACGGCCTTTCACTTGCCGATTTGCCCGCACTACATAGCCATGGCCAGCACCGCGCAAGCGCTGCCGCCTCACTTCATCGCTGGTGCTGTCAACAACATCTAAAGCGATGCCATGAAAGGGCGCCGGCAGGCCGGATAGTGGCTGAGGGGTCAATTGGTAAACAGGGTTTGCGCCGCCGCTGCCGCGCTGTCGACGACCGGCGCCGGCACGATAAAGAACAGCAGGGTGACAACAGCAGCAACACCCATAATAAACCGCATTTCACGTGGCATTTTAGAATCCAAAGGCTCTTCTGCCTCATCAAAATACATAACCTTGATGATCCGGATATAATAGAACGCGCCAACCACACTGGCCAGAACCCCAATCACAGCCAGACCAAATAAGCCGGCCTCAATGGCGGCGAAAAACACATACCATTTACTGAAAAATCCGGCTAATGGGGGGATACCCGCCATCGAAAACATAAAGATCAACATGGCCAAGGCCATCATCGGGTGGCTTTTGTTCAGTCCGGCTAAATCTGAAATACTCTCCACATAGCGGCCTTCCTTGCGCATCGATAAAATCACCGCAAAGGTGCCAACATTCATGAACAAATAAATTGCCATGTAAATGAGCACGGCCTGCGCACCCGCTTGGTTACCCGCAGCGACCCCAACCAGGGCAAAGCCCATATGGCCAATGGAACTATAGGCCATTAGCCGCTTTAAATTGGTTTGCTGGATCGCAGCGACCGCGCCCAGGATCATTGAGGCAACGGCAATCAGCGTAATCACTTGTTGCCACTCGGCAACCAAGCCACCAAACGGCCCCATCATGGTCCGCACGATCAGGCAAACAGCAGCGATCTTGGGGGCCACGGCAAACAGCGCCGTCACAGGTGTCGGTGCCCCTTCATAAACATCTGGGGTCCACATATGAAAAGGAACGGCGGAAATCTTGAATGCCAGGCCGGAGATCAAGAAGACCAGGCCGACAATCAAACCAAGCGGTGTTGCCTCACCTGTTAAAATAGTCGCCAAACCGGCAAATTGAGTGGTGCCAGAGAAGCCATAAATCAGCGAGCAGCCATAGAGCAGCATGCCTGACGAGACGGCACCCAAAACAAAATACTTCAACCCGGCCTCTGTCGCCCGGAGCGAATCCCGGCGGATTGAGGCAATCACATACAGGGCCAAGCTTTGCAATTCGATGCCCATGTAAAGCGCGATCAAATCATTGGCCGACACCATTACCAGCATGCCAATGGTGGCAAACAACACCAGCACTGGGAATTCAAACCGGTTGCTACTTTCCGCGCGCATGTACCGAATTGACATCCAGACAGCAACAGCGGCCCCAACAAGGATCAGAACCTTCGCAAATTGTGTGAATTGTCCGGTTGCAAACTGGCCGTAAAATGCCGCCTCACCGACCACAGGACCGCCATAAATGAGGACCAATACAGCGGCCGCAAGGAACGCCAAAATAGTGCCCCAAGCCGTGCCTTCGGATTGTCCATTGCGTTGCGTGAACACGCCATACATGAGCAACGCCATACCTGCCACAGCCAAGAAAATCTCGGCTATTGCGGGCATCATCACCGGTAGCGTAGATATCATCATGGTCTTCTTCCCCGGCGTTTTCTAGCGTTCAGCAACCGTAACCCCAGCTTCAGCAAGGGCGGTCTGATAATTCATGATCAGTTGTTCCACTGACGCCGCCATGGCGTCAAGAAATGGCGCTGGATATATTCCCATCCACAACACCAGCACAATCAAAGGCGCGAAGAGGGCAATTTCACGTGGCGTAAGATCGAGAATGGCTTTTAAGTTTTCCTTCTCAAGCACTCCGAAAATCACCCGCCGATACAGCCACAACATATAGGTCGCACCCAGCACCACGCCTGTGGTGGCGAAGACGGCCAGCCAGGTTGACACCTCAAACGCTGCCATCAGGATTAAGAATTCGCCAACAAACCCACTGGTGCCCGGTAACCCAACAGAGGCCATCATAAACAGCATGAAGAACAGCGCATAGCGCGGCATCCGGCCCACCAAACCGCCGTAATCTGAAATCTCCCGGCTATGGATTCGGTCATAAATAACCCCAACGCAGAGGAACAAAGCGCCAGAGACAACCCCATGCGATAGCATTTGAAAGATTGACCCCTGAATGCCCTGCTCGGTCAGCGTAAAAGCCCCAATGGTCACAAACCCCATATGCGCAACAGAAGAATAGGCGATCATCTTTTTCATATCTGACTGCGCCAACGCCACCAGCGAGGTGTAGATGATGGCAACCACAGAGAGCGCAAATACCAGCGGCGCAAAATCCGCTGAGGCCAAGGGGAACATCGGGATTGAGAAACGTAAAAACCCATACCCGCCCATTTTCAGCAAGACCCCTGCCAAGATCACCGATCCAGCGGTTGGCGCTTCGACATGCGCATCAGGTAACCAAGTGTGCACCGGCCACATTGGTACTTTTACAGCGAAGGAAGCAAAGAACGCCAGCCAGAGCCACGTTTGTAATTCCGCCCCAAACAGGCCAACTTGCATCAAGGTTGGAATATCGGTGGTACCGGCCTGGAAATACATGGTCAGGATGGCGATCAGCATCAGCACCGAGCCTGCCAAGGTGTACAAGAAAAACTTGAACGCGGCATAAACACGCCGGGGGCCACCCCAAATCCCAATGATTAAGAACATTGGGATCAGCACCGCTTCAAAGAAGATATAGAACACCAGAATATCAAGGGCGCAGAACATGCCCACCATCAAGGTCTCGAGGACCAAGAAAGCGATCATATACTCTTTCACCCGAACCTTGACGGCATCCCACGCAGATAGGATGCAAATCGGTGTTAACAGAGTCGACAGCAGGACAAAGAATACCGATATGCCATCAACACCAACTTTATAGCCAATCTGGCCGCTGGCGATCCAATCAACCTGTTCAACCATTTGGAAGCCAGGCTCACTGTTATCAAAACGCGCCCATACCAACAGCGAGACGGCAAAGGTCACCAACGACGTCCACAAGGCAACATAGCGCGCATTTCGCGCCACCATCGCCTCATCCCCGCGGGTAACAAGGATCAGTGCTGCCCCAACTAAGGGCAGAAACGTGACAAGCGACAATAAAGGCCAGTCAGAGATCATGATTTCAACCCCCGTGGAAGATCAGATACCAGGACAAAATCACCACCACCCCGATCAGCATCGCAAAAGCATAGTGATAGACATAACCAGATTGCAGCACCGACGCCCGGCCTGCTAAAAAGCGTGCCGCCGCAGAAATACCATCTGGACCGTAACCATCAATGATGTTGCCATCACCGGTTTTCCAAAACACCCGACCAAGACGCAGGGCGGGGCGGACAAACAACCAGTCATATAACTCGTCGAAATACCATTTATTAAAGAAGAATGTGTAAATCGGCCGGAAGGTCGCAACCACCTTAGCCGCGGAGCCGGGTCGCAGCATATAAATCCAATACGCCAACGCAATCCCTGCTAGCCCCACAAAAATCGGCAACAGTTTCACCCAAGTCGGCACGTGATGGGCCGCTTCAACGGTGTTATGGCCCTCAAGAACCAAAATGCTGCTGCCCCAAAACGCGTCCATACCATCGCCAACAAATGTGTTGTAGCCAAGCCAACCCGCAAAAACAGCACCAACGGCCAGAACAGCTAAGGGAAGGGTCATCACCAAGGGTGATTCATGCACATGCGACATCACCTCAGCAGACGCACGCGGCGTCCCATGAAAGGTCATGATCAGCAAGCGCCAGCTGTAGAAGGCTGTCATCAAGGCCGCCGCAATGCCCATCCAGAAGGCAAAATATCCAAGATTATTTCCGGCGGCATAGGCCGCCTCAAGGATCATATCCTTCGAATAGAAACCTGCAAAGAAGGGCACGCCTGCGAGCGCCAAGCTGCCAATCCACATCATCGCATAGGTGAACGGTATTTTCCGATAGATGCCCCCCATGTTGCGCATGTCTTGTTCATCAGACATGGCGTGGATCACAGAACCTGCCCCCAAGAACAACAGAGCCTTAAAGAAAGCATGGGTCATCAAGTGGAAGATCGCCGCTGAATAGGCAGAGACTCCCAGGGCGAAAAACATATATCCAAGCTGCGAGCAGGTGGAATAGGCAATCACCCGCTTAATATCTGTCTGTGTCATGCCGATGGTTGCGGCAAAAAAGGCCGTCGCAGCCCCAACAATTGTGATCACGGCCAGCGCTGTTTCAGAATATTCCATCATTGGCGACAAGCGCGCGACCATAAACACCCCAGCTGTCACCATGGTAGCCGCATGGATCAATGCCGACACCGGTGTTGGCCCCTCCATCGCGTCGGGTAACCAGGTATGCAGGCCCAGCTGCGCCGATTTACCCATGGCACCGATAAACAAGAGCAAGCACAGAACTGTCAGGGCGTGGAATTCACCACCTAAGAACATAATGGAGACATCTTGCTTGCTCGCCACCATTTGGAAGATCGTGTCCAGATGAATGGTATCAAACAGCAGAAAGGTCCCAAAAATCCCCAGAGCAAAGCCAAAATCGCCAACCCGGTTGACCAAAAATGCTTTTATAGCGGCTGCATTGGCTGTTGGCTTATGAAACCAAAACCCGATCAAGAGATATGACGCAACGCCAACACCTTCCCAGCCAAAGAACATTTGGATTAGGTTATCGGCAGTTACCAGCATCAACATCGCAAAGGTGAAGAACGACAAATACGCCATAAACCGGGGGATAGAATGATCATGGCTCATGTAGCCAATGGAATAGACGTGGACCATGGCCGACACAGTGGTGACAACGATCACCATAACCGCTGTCAGCGTATCAAACTTCAGCGCCCAACTGGCCTGCAAATCCCCTGAACTTAACCAGGTAAACAGCTCCACGGTGCGGGCGTTACCGGCAAGAGCAACGTCTTGGAAGGCGATCCAGCCGAGCACCATCGACAACAGCATGAACCCGCAGGTGACAACCTGTGCGCCGCGATCACCAAGCGCCCGGCCAAAAAAACCGGCGATGAGCGCCCCAAGCAAGGGCAGGAAAACGATGGCGTGAAGCATGCTTCCCTAGCCTTTCATCATGTTGATGTCTTCAACCGCGATGGAATCGCGATTACGGAAATAAACCACCAAAATGGCCAAGCCAATGGCCGCCTCTGCGGCCGCGACAGTCAGCACAAACATGGCAAAAATCTGTCCGGCAAGATCATTTAAGAACGACGAAAAGGCGACCAGATTTATATTCACAGCCAACAACATAAGCTCAACCGACATGAGAATGACGATGACGTTCTTACGGTTGATGAAAATTCCGACAATCCCCAAGGTGAACAGGATCGCCGCAACGGTCAGATAGTGCCCTAAACCAATCTCCAACATGTTAAACCCCCTCGCCTTTGTTGACGTCAACCAAGCTAACAACGTCAGCAGGTCGGCGGCTGACTTGGTCGCTAATGGTTTGGCGCAGAACGCCGGGACGTTGGCGGAGCGTCAGCACAATCGCCCCGATCATCGCCACCAAAAGGATCAAACCTGAAATCTGGAATAGCAGAACATATTGAGTGTACAGCAATTGGCCGATGGCTTTGGTGTTTGACACTTCTGTTGGTGCAGGCGTTGGCGCCGCCGCCGCCGCCACCATTTCCGGGCCCATTGTCCAAGCCCCCAGGGACACCAAAATCTCAACGAAGAGCACAACAGCGATCAACAATCCAACCGGCAAATATGTCTGAAAGCCTTGACGTAAGGCGGTAAAATTGATGTCGAGCATCATCACAACGAACAAGAACAACACCGCCACCGCGCCGACGTAAACGACCACCAGCATCATGGCGATGAATTCAGCCCCCATCAGCAAGAACAACGCCGCTGAATTAAAAAACGCTAAAATCAGGAACAATACCGAATGAACCGGATTGCGCGAGGTCACGACCATAATCGCTGACAACACAGCCACCGCCGCAAACAGATAAAACACCAGCGCTTGGATCACGATACCCCCTCTACGGCCATTGCCCACACAACGCAGTGTGTAAGCTGTTCTTTATTTTTGCCGTTCTTCACGCTTCACGATACCTTAGAAGCGACAAATCGTTAACGGTAGGGCGCGTCTTGCGCCAAATTGAGCGCAATTTCGCGCTCCCACCGGTCACCGTTCGCCAGCAACTTGTCCTTGTTGTAAAAAAGCTCTTCACGTGTCTCGGTCGCAAATTCAAAATTTGGGCCTTCGACGATTGCATCCACAGGGCAAGCCTCTTGGCAGAATCCACAATAGATACATTTGGTCATATCAATATCATAACGGCTGGTGCGCCGGCTGCCATCATCGCGCGGTTCTGCCTCAATGGTGATCGCCTGTGCGGGGCAAACAGCTTCACACAGTTTGCAGGCAATACAGCGTTCCTCACCATTTGGATAGCGGCGCAAGGCGTGCTCGCCGCGAAAACGCGGGCTCAGATGGCCTTTTTCGTAAGGGTAATTGATGGTGTGCTTTTTCTTGAACATATAGCGCAAGGTCAACCACATGCCGGATACAAGCTCGGTCAATAACAGACCGCGATCAGGACGTTCGCTCACAGACATTATCCAGCGCTCCCTTAAGCGTTCGGCAGTAGGTCAAAGGCAACCAGCACACCGGCTGTCGCGATGACCCAAAACAATGAGAATGGTAAAAAGATCTTCCAGCCAAGGCGCATCAACTGATCATAGCGATAACGCGGGAACGTCGCCCGCACCCAGAGGAAGAAAAACAGCACAAAACAAATCTTTGCAATCAGCCAAATTGGTCCAGGGATCCAATTAAACGGCGCAATATCCATGATCGGCAGCCAGCCCCCCAGAAACAAGATCGCTGTCATCGCGCTCATCAAAATCATATTGGCGTATTCACCGAGGAAGAAGAGCGCAAAGCTCATCGCTGAATATTCAACGAAAAATCCAGCCACAATCTCTGACTCGCCCTCCGGCAGATCAAATGGATGACGGTTGGTTTCTGCCAAAGTGGAGATAAAAAAGATCACAAACATGGGGAACAGTGGGATAAAGAACCACAAGTTTCGCTGGGCTTCGACGACCGCTGACAGGTTTAAGGACCCAACACATAACAACACGGTCACCATCACAAAGCCGATGGACACCTCATAGGACACCATCTGTGCTGCTGACCGCAACGCCCCCAGGAATGCATATTTTGAATTTGACGCCCAGCCCGCCATGATGACGCCATAAACACCCAGAGATGAAATCGCAAAGAGATACAGAACACCGACATTTATATCGGCCAGCACCATCCCTGAATCGAACGGGATCACAGCCCAAGCAATCAAGCTGAGAATGAAGGTCAGCATCGGTGCCATGATAAAGACGGCTTTATTGGCACCGGCGGGCAGAATAGTTTCTTTGATGAACAGTTTTAGACCGTCTGCCAATGGCTGTCCAAGACCAAACGGTCCCACAACATTCGGCCCTTTGCGCAACTGCATGGCGCCAATGACCTTTCGCTCTGCATAGGTCAGATAAGCCACACCCAGCAGCAAGGGCACCACAATCGCCAATATCTTCGCGATAATGATGATGACCGGTAAAGCCTGGATGAGTGCCTGTTCAATCATATCCACGTTTGTACCCTCGCCTTATCCGTCCGTACCTGTGCGGGCCGTTCGATCCTCCACAAACGCCTGGCTACATTGCGCCATCGTCTCTGAAGCACGACTGATAGGGTCGGTCATATAGAAATTATTGATCGGCGTCTCGAGTGGTGTGCTCTGGGTCGCAGAAATTTCACCAAAAGCGCCCCATTCACCTGGCTCTTGAATATCAATTAGCTCAAAATGCGGGTGCTTGGCGACCAGAGTAGCGCGTAAACCGGCCAGATCATCAAATGCCAGAGGGATTTGTAACAGCCCCGCCAGCGCCCGCAAAATCTTCCAATCCTCACGCGCGTCACCTGGCGGGAAAACAGCCCGAAGCGCCATTTGCACCCGGCCCTCGGCATTGATGTAAAGGCCGTCTTTTTCGGTATAGGCCGCGCCGGGTAAAATCACATCTGCGCGGTGCGCACCCTGATCGCCATGATGGCCTTGGTACACCACAAAGGCGTCACCAAATTGATCGCTCGCGATCTCATCGGCACCGAGGAGGTAGACCATCTCGATATCCCCAGACTTGGCGCCGTCAAGTATGCCTGCAACATCGCGCCCCCCGTCTCCTGGTAACAACCCCAGATCAAGGCCCGCAACCCGAGACGCTGCTGTATGCAGAACGTTGAAACCGTTCCAACCCTCGAGCAAAAGACCGTAATTTTCGGCAATTTTCCGGGCCAGCCCCAGCATACTTGCACCATCATCGCGGCTCAAGGCCCCCATGCCGATCACCAACATTGGCCGCTCAGCGGCGGACAACACGTTCGCAAATGGATGACTGCCATCAGCAATTGCGCGCAACGTGTCCGCGTCCGTGCCCAAATGCTCATGATCATACGTCAACGGAGCCGCTTCACCGACCAAGGCAATGGGGAAAGCCCCCGGACTGAGCCAGCGCTTTCGCACACGGGCATTCCACACCGGCGCTTCCCAACGCGGGTTGGTGCCAATCAGCAATAATGCGTCGGCCTCTTCAACAGCGGCGAAACCACTGTTGAACAAGTAACCAGCGCGGGCACCAGCGCCGACTTTAGCGCCATCCTGACGACAATCAACGCTTGTCACCCCCTTGGCGTCCATCAGCTGTTTGAGCGCAAACATCGCCTCGCTATCTACTTGATCACCGGTTATAGCGGCAATTTTGGCACTCTCGGTGGATGACATTTTCGCCGCCACAACACCAAGGGCCTGTTCCCAGGTCGCGGGCTGTAACTTTCCATCCTGGCGCACATAGGGCCGGTCGAGCCGTTGCCGTGACAAACCATCACACGCATGACGGGTCTTATCAGAAATCCATTCTTCGTTGATATCTTCGTGCAAACGGGGCAGGACCCGAAGGACCTGACCGCCGCGGGCATCCACGCGAATATTCGATCCCATGGCATCCATCACGTCGATGGTTTCAGTCTTTTTCAACTCCCACGGCCGGGCCGCAAAAGCATACGGCTTTGAGGTCAAGGCACCCACAGGGCATAGATCAACAACATTGCCAGAAAGCTCGGAATCAAGGGCTTCTTCAAGATAGGTCGTGATTTCAGCGTTTTCACCACGGTTGAGCAACCCCATCTGATCGACACCCGCAACCTCTGTTGTGAAGCGGACGCAGCGGGTACAATGAATGCACCGCGTCATGATGGTTTTCACCAAAGGCCCCATGTTTTTATCAACAACAGAGCGTTTCAGCTCGTCATAGCGGCTGTCATCATGACCATAGCCCATGGCTTGGTCTTGTAGATCACATTCCCCACCCTGGTCGCAAATCGGGCAATCCAGCGGATGATTAATCAACAGAAATTCCATCACCCCTTTGCGGGCTTTGGTGACGGTTTCGGTATCGGTCCTGATCACCATGCCGTCGCCTGCGGGCATGGCACATGACGCGACAGGCTTCGGTGCGCGCTCCATCTCCACAAGACACATCCGGCAATTCCCCGCAACCGACAAGCGGTCGTGATAGCAAAATCGCGGAATTTCAACGCCAGCAGCTTCACAGGCTTGCAGAACGGTTGATCCTGCATCAACTTCGACTTCGACCCCGTTGACTGTCAACTTAGGCATGGTGCTCTCTCCGTCCTGCCGGTTATTCGGCTGCCGCTGGCATCGCCGCCTTGCGGCTCACAATACGATTTTCAATTTCCGGGCGGAAATGCCGGATCAGTCCTTGAATTGGCCAGGCAGCGGCATCTCCTAGGGCGCAAATGGTATGGCCCTCAACCTGTCGCGTCACCTCTTCCAAGGCGTCGATCTCGGCAATTTCAGCATCGCCTGTGACCAGACGGCTCATGACCCGATACATCCACCCTGTACCCTCGCGGCACGGGGTGCACTGCCCGCAGCTTTCATGCATGTAAAAATGCGATAACCGCTGGATCGCCTCAATGATATCGGTTTGCCGGCCAAAGGCTTCTTTGGCCATGACAATGACAGCAGCGGTCCCGAGGCCAGACTTGACCTCACGCAGAGAATCGAAATCCATCAGCATATCGCCGCAAATATCTTGCGGCAAACACGGCACGGATGAACCGCCGGGGATCACCGCCAACAGATTATCCCAACCGCCAACAACACCGCCTGCATGTCGCTCCAGCAACTCCCGCAAGGGGATGCTCATTTCTTCCTCGACCGTGCACGGGTTGTTCACATGACCTGAAATGCAAAATAATTTTGTCCCCGTGTTGTTTGGCCGACCAAAGCCTGCAAACCATTCTGGCCCCCGGCGGAGAATCGTTGGCACAACAGCAATACTCTCGACATTATTCACGGTTGTAGGGCAACCATAAATGCCGGAAGCTGCCGGAAACGGTGGCTTCATGCGCGGCTGGCCCTTCTTGCCTTCAAGGCTCTCTAACATGGCTGATTCTTCGCCGCAGATATAGGCACCGGCCCCGCGATGCAGCACAATGTCAAAATCCCAACCAGACCCACAAGCGTTTTTACCAATCAAGCCAGCGTCGCGGGCTTGATCAATGGCCGCTTGTAAGCGGGCCGCCTCGTTATAAAACTCACCGCGCACATAAATGAAGGCAACATGCGCTTGCATCGCAAAGCTGGCAATCAAAGCGCCTTCAACCAATTTGTGAGGATCATGGCGTAAAATCTCGCGATCCTTACAAGTTCCAGGTTCCGATTCGTCTGCATTGATGACCAAATAATGCGGCCGGTCGCCCACTTCTTTGGGCATGAATGACCATTTCATCCCCGTTGAAAAGCCCGCACCACCCCGGCCACGCAAGCCAGAGGCTTTAACCTCATCGATAATTTTCTCAGTACCTTTGGTTAAAATCTCTTTGGTATTATTCCAGTCGCCCCGGCTGCGGGCGCCATCAAGGCCCCAATCTTGCAGGCCGTATAGATTTGTAAAAATACGATCTTGATCCTGTAACATCACCCTTCTCCCGCGTCACGTGCAGCACCATAACTCCCGGCGGTGTCTGTCAGCGACGTCGCTCCCGGAGCTGGCATTGCGCCTGTACGCCCCGATGTTGACCCTGGCGGCGGAACATTTCCCTGCTCAATCGCTTCCAGCAGTGCAATTGTTCCCGCGTAATCTAAATCTTCATAAAAATCATCGTTCACCTGCAACACAGGCGCATTGGCACAAGCGCCAAGGCATTCAACTTCCAGCAAGGAAAACTTGCCGTCAGCCGTCATTTCTTTATTGGCAATCCCTAATTTATCGCGGATCGCTTTCAGGACATTATCAGAGCCTCGCAACCAACATGGCGTGGTCCGACAGGCTTGCAAATAGAACGCCCCAACAGGTGCCAAATTGTACATTGAGTAAAAAGTTGCAACTTCCAGAACCCGAATCGGCGCCATCTGAAGCTTGGCACCAATCACGTCAATGGCGGCCATGGGAATCCAGTTATCATGCTGTCGCTGGGCCAAATCCAGCAGCGCCATAACCGCACTTTGCTGCCGATTTTCTGGGTATTTGGCAATATAAGCATCGGCCTCAGCGTCGTTTTCAGGTGTGAACGCGAAGGAGGCTGGTTGCTCTGCTGCGATGCCGGCACCACTCATCGGTCAATCTCCCCGAAGACAATATCTAATGAGCCAATGATGGCCACGGTATCCGCCAACATATGGCCCCGGGACATGGCATCCATTGCCGATAGAAAGGCAAACCCTGGTGCGCGAATCTTACATTTATAGGGCCGGTTTGTGCCATCAGAGACAAGGTAAACACCGAATTCACCCTTCGGTGCTTCAACGGCTGTATAGGTCTCACCAGCAGGCACCCGGTAGCCTTCGGTATACAGTTTAAAGTGATGGATCATGGCTTCCATCGACTGCTTCATTTCGGTGCGCCGTGGTGGGGCAATTTTATGATCTTCGGTCATCACCGGACCATCTGGCATCTGGTTCAGACATTGTTTGATGATTCGCAAGCTTTGGCGCATTTCTTCGACCCGCACCAAATACCGCGCATAGCAATCCCCCGTACTGCCAATCGCAACTTGAAAATCCATTCTATCGTAGACGTCATAAGGCTGCGATTTCCGTAAATCCCACGGTACACCTGAGCCGCGGATACAAGGCCCACTAAAGCCAAGGTCTAGCGCCTTTTCCCGATCAACCACGCCGATATCAACGGTGCGCTGCTTGAAAATACGGTTTTCGGTCAACAAACCTTCAAGGTCAGTAATAAATTTCGGAAATTTCTCTGCCCAGGCATAAATGTCCTCAGCCAGCCCTGCAGGCAGATCCTGATGCACACCGCCAGGGCGGAAATACGCCGCGTGCAAGCGTGCGCCGCAGACCCGCTCATAAAACTCCATCAGAATTTCGCGCTCTTCAAAGCCCCACAGCAAGGGCGTCATCGCCCCGACATCAATCGCAAACGTGGTGATGTTCAGGATATGGTTCAGAACCCGTGAAATCTCAGAGAACAAGACGCGCACGTATTGGCCCCGTTCTGGCACGTCAACCCCGAGCAGCTTCTCAACAGCGAGGGCAAACGTATGCTCTTGGGCCATTGGAGAGACATAATCAAGGCGGTCAAAATACGGCACTGCCTGCAAATAAGTTTTATGCTCAATCAGCTTTTCGGTGCCGCGATGCAACAGGCCGATATGCGGATCCGCGCGGTGTACGACCTCGCCATCCATTTCCAAAACCAAACGCAAAACCCCGTGCGCGGCGGGATGCTGCGGGCCGAAATTAAGTGTCAGCGGCTTAATTTGTGCTTCAGCCATTGGTCTCACCGTCCTTCGCCTTTTCGTCACCTGGCAGCGCCGCTTGCGCGCCTTCCCAGGGCGACAGATAGTCAAAACTGCGGAAATCTTGCGCCAACTCCACCGGCTCCTGAACAACCCGCTTGGCAAGCTCGTCATAACGAACCTGAACATGGCCAGTGAGCGGAAAATCTTTGCGCAGGGGATGGCCCTCAAAGCCGTAATCGGTCAACAAGCGCCGTAAATCGGGATGATCGGCAAAATAGACGCCGTACATATCCCAGGCTTCCCGCTCATTCCAAGCAGCTGAACTGTAGATATTTGCCACCGAGGGCACGGGCGTTTCTTCATCGGTCTCCAGCTTCACGCGAATGCGCTGTGCGTGCGCAATGCTGAGCAAATTATACACCACATCAAAGCGCCGCGCGCGGGTTGGATAATCAACAACGGTCAGGTCCATCAACGCTTTGAACTGGCAGCGGCTATCATCTTTAAGGAAATTCAGCACTGAGGTGATGTTTGCAGCCGACGTTTGTAGCGATAACTCGCCTTTTATAAATGACATATCACTGACCCTATCAGCGAGTTGCCCGGCCACATAGTCGCCCAAATCGCTCATCAGCGTGGGATCTTCGGTAACAGCCATTCATTGACTCCTGCTTTGCGGAAACAGCCGGTCGCCTGCCTAGCGGGCAATTGTTGCTGTCCGCTTAATCTTTTTCTGCAACTGTAACACACCGTACAACAGTGCCTCTGCCGTTGGCGGGCAGCCAGGGACATAGACATCTACAGGCACGATTCGGTCGCAGCCTCGCACAACCGAGTATGAGTAATGGTAATATCCACCACCATTGGCGCAGGATCCCATCGAAATCACCCACCGCGGTTCTGGCATTTGGTCATAGACCTTGCGTAAGGCAGGGGCCATCTTATTGGTCAAGGTTCCAGCAACGATCATAACGTCGGATTGACGTGGGCTTGGTCGGAAGACCATGCCAAAGCGGTCAATGTCATATCGACTCGCGGCTGTATGCATCATTTCAACCGCACAGCACGCCAAGCCAAATGTCATCGGCCACAGCGAACCGCTGCGCGCCCAATTGAACAGCTTATCCGCCTGGGCAATCACAAAACCCTTATCGCGCAGCTCGTCACCGACGGCGCCGAGGATGGCGTCTTGGTCAGCACCCTGCGGCAATGCCGCGCCTGCACTGCTCTGTGTCCCGATCACTCCCATTCCAAGGCTCCTTTTTTCCACTCATAAACAAAACCAATGGTCAGTACCCCAAGGAACAAAACCATCGACCAAAAACCAAACATGCCAACGTCGGACAGCGACACCGCCCATGGGAACAGGAAAGCAACCTCAAGATCGAAAATGATAAACAAAATGGCCACCAAGTAGAACCGCACATCGAATTGGCCGCGGCTATCGTTAAAGGCCTCAAAACCACATTCGTAAGCAGACAGCTTCTCTGAATCAGGTCGGTTAGGACCAATAATCATTGACCCAAAAGCCATCACAACAGCCAAGCCAATGGCAATAACCAAGAAAATCAAAATCGGGAGATAGCCTTGCAGTAGATCAGGTAAAGCCTCTTGGACTGTCATGGTAGAAAATACTCCCGTTATCACTTTGCCGCCGCACTATAATTGCCCTTGCGGGCCAAGGGAAGGACCTGCACCATCTATTTAGGCGTAAAACGACGAAAAGCGGGTCATATAGCCATGACAAATTGTCGCTCGCAGGCTGTAAAAGCCGCAAGCTACTGTATTTATAAATTATTCTGGAATTTTGCAGAATGAGAGTGGCGGGAGTGACGG
>JBELLC010000216.1:0-2517 GCA_042088965.1 Nisaea sp.
GATTGAACAAGAACGGCTGTACGGATTCTCCCTTATCGGGACCGCCCAAGTTAAAAAGAACAATTGCAATGCGTTTTTTTTCCATGGCCCTAACTATAGATATCACCACACCAAAGGCTAGGCCTCTGATAACATTTCATGCACTCAGCGCGCCATTCTATTGACCAAATTGCCGGACTTGGGCGACGACTTGCTCCACATGGGCGATCGGCGTTTGCGGAACAATGCCATGGCCAAGATTAAAAATGAATGGCCCATCAGCCATCGCCGTACAGATATCATCCACCGCCTGCCGTAAAGCGTCGCCGCCCGCGACAAGCAATAAGGGATCCAGATTGCCCTGAACCGGACAAAGTGGCTGCAAATACGCCGCCGCCCAAGGCATTGATAATGTGGTGTCCACGGCAACAGCATCAACGCCTGTCGCTTTAACATAATCGACATAGGACGGACCGGCGGCCCGGGGGAATCCAATAATCGGGATATCTGGGTAAACGGCGCGTACCGCTGCAACAATCCGCCCCGTCGGTGCACTTACCCAGCGGGCGAAACTCGCCGGTGACAATACCCCCGCCCAACTATCAAAGATCTTTAACACCTCAGCCCCAGCAGCAACCTGCGCCAGCAAATAATCAATTGAGGCCGCTTCAATGACATCGATAATTGCTTGAAAACCGTCTGGATCTTCAAAACTCCACGCTTTGGTTTTGGCAAAATCCCGGCTAGACCCGCCCTCAACCATATAGGTGGCGACAGTCCATGGCCCGCCACAAAATCCAATCAAGGTGGTGTCAGCGGGCATTTGTTCTTTTACCAATGACACGGTGTCATAAATACTACCGACGATGTTTTGAAACGCCTGTGGGTCGTAGACCGGCAAAGGCGCGCCGGGAACCAAGGGTGACAGAACAGGGCCGCGACCTTCAACGAATTTTAAGTCCATTCCCAAACCAAGTGGCACAATCAGAATGTCTGAAAACAGGATGGTGCCATCCATCGCAAAGC
Organism: Nisaea sp.; assembly: GCA_042088965.1. GTDB lineage: Bacteria > Pseudomonadota > Alphaproteobacteria > Thalassobaculales > Thalassobaculaceae > TMED26. The sequence continues at coordinate 1,006 of JBELLC010000216.1, forward strand.
GTTTAATGGGTTGTAACGTCACTTCTGCTGCAAGTTCTGGCGCCATACAAAGATCTAAAAAACTGCCAGCCCCTGCCCGCAATTTACGGTATTCAGGCAAGTATCGCCCAGCTTGCCGCATGAACCACATCGGGGGCGGCTGTTGCTTTTCGCCAGCTAAACTGCGTAACAAGGCTTTTTTCGGTGACATTACGAGATACCTTTTTGAAAAACGATGTCAGTTTTGCGCAAACTATTAACCTCATATAAAATAATATTAAATTAATTTATTGGTAGTGTTAGTGAGGCTTGTGAGTCATGTGAATTCAGCGTTATCCCGGATTTACCCACAAAGTTACTTAGCATGCGCGTTCTGGGCTGGCGGTAAAGCATTCTCATGGTGGCCTGTGGGTAATGGACAAATGACCAGGATTGGCGCGACGACGAGCTGTTTTTAATGTGCGGATAAAAAATGAATGTTGGGGATATCTTGCGCAGATGGATATGATGCACCGCATGTGCACGGAACTTAAGTTTTGATGATAACCATGGTATGAGACGGGCATGCTTTCGAATATCTTAAACACATGGCTGAAACCCTGGGATAACCATCTGGTTGTTAAAGGGTTGTGCACCGGAGCCTGTGGATGACTGCAAATGCGACCATGGATGTGCACTTGGTGTCAGATGCGACTGGTGAAACCAATCATCAAGTTGTGCGCGCCTGTTTGGTCCAGTTCAGCAACATACGCGCCAAAGAGCATGTTTGGACTTTGGTGCGGACTGCGGCACATATCGAAAAAATTCTTGCAAGTGTTGCCGATAACCCTGGCCCCGTCCTGTTTACCCTGCTTGATCCGAACATGCGTCAGCAACTTGAAGACGGCTGTCGATTATTGCAAGTCCCGTGCGTGTCTATTCTGGATCCTGTGACAGATACACTCAGCAGTTTTTTGGGGGTCAGCGTTGCACGCACGCGGCCAGGCGGTCAGCATGAGCTTGATAAAGCGTATTTTGAACGCATTGAGGCGATGAATTTCACCATCAGCCATGATGATGGCCAATTGGCGGAGAGTTTGCACGATGCTGACATTATTCTCGTCGGTGTCTCGCGCACATCGAAAACGCCAACCTCACTTTATCTCGCCAATCGAGGGTACAAAACGGCCAACATCCCGATGGTACCTCATATTACGTTGCCAGCAGAACTCTTTACCGCCACAAAGCCCTTTATTGTTGGCCTGACAAATGATCCAAACCGTTTAATTCAAATTCGCCAAAATAGAATTCTCATGCTGAACCAAGTTGAGCCAACCGATTATATCGATATTGAGCATGTCAAAAAAGAAGTTCAAACAGCCCGTCGTTTATTCCGAAAACAGGGCTGGCCAGAAATTGATGTCACACGCCGCTCGATCGAAGAGACCGCCGCTGCTGTGATCCAAAAATATAAACATCGTAACGAAAAGACGCTTGCCCCATGACGCCTGATGATTCTGAAACGCTGCCATTTATCCTCGCCTCTGTCAGTCG
>JBELLC010000070.1:0-2379 GCA_042088965.1 Nisaea sp.
GGTGGAGACGCTTCGTCAACAGGCGCAAGCGGGCAATTCGCAAGCGCAGAGTGACTTGGGTTTACGCTATTTACGGGCCGAGGGCGTTGCCCGTGATGCTGTGATCGCGGCGGAATGGTTACGTGAGGCGGCGATCCAAGGGGAGGCAATCGCGCAATACAATTTAGCGGTCCAATATCTTCAAGGTGACGGCATTTCTGCAAATACCGTGCGGGCGCAGCTTTGGTTCCTGAGTGCTGCTGAGCAAGGCTTTGTGCCTGCCATGTATAATCTTGGTCTGGTTTATTTGACGGCTGCAGATATCCCGCAAAACATCTCTGCGGCGATAAATTGGTTTGAAAAAGCGGCTGATGGGGGTCAATGGCAAGCCCATACAAACCTGGCGCAGATTTATGCGCAGGGGCTGGCGGGGACAACGGATCAAGCGCGCGCAACATTTCATGCTCAACGTGCAATGGCGTTGGGCGGACCAGAGGTCGCGGTTCAATTGGCACAGCAAGCGTTCGAACCACCTATTGGGCTAAAGTTCCCATCGGCGAATTAATCGATTTTTAACCCAGCTAACAGGTGACACCGGCGCGCAGCCACCAATCAGGCTCTGCTTTTTGGAGCTGCTGGCAGGCGGTTCTGGCCTCGGCGGCGTTGGCAAAAAGACCAAAGCAGGTGGCACCGCTGCCGGACATTGCGTGAAACAAAACTTGCGGCTGCTGTGCCAATCTAGTCAAAACCTCTTGCACCACAGGGGCGGTTTGAAGGGCTGCCGCTGTTAAGTCGTTGCCGGCGTTTTTTAGGTAATCGACCGCTGTTGCTTGATCCTGGATCATATCGGCTGCGGGTAAGGCGCTGCGTGGGCTGGCCTGATGCGCCGCGAAAACTGCCGCAGTTGACAGGCCGACATGCGGGTTTACCAGTAATACGCCAAAGGAAGGCCAGTTTGGCAAAGCTGAAATTTCTGCGCCAATGCCGCTCATCATCGCGGCGCGGCCAACAAGGCACACCGGCACGTCAGCCCCCAAGCCAAGGGCAATTGATCTGAGGGGCGTGGTCTCTGGGGCCATATCATTCAGCTGGCAAAGGGCACGAAGACACGCTGCTGCATCGCTTGAGCCGCCGCCAATCCCAGCGGCAACCGGCAGGTTTTTTTGTAACTGCATGGCAACCCTGGGGGTCTGAGGGTAATGCGACCGGAAGGCCTGCACGGCCTGGGACACGATATTATTTTCGGTTACCGCAAGGGTCTGTGAAAAGGCCCCATCTACCCTCAGATGATCATCCTGCCCAGCGGCTTTGGCAACGGTCAAACAATCTCCAAAGTCTGCAAAAACCACAACACTTTCAAGGTCGTGGTAGCCATCAGGGCGACGCCCCAAAATCCGTAGACAGAGATTTATTTTAGCGGCCGCAGGGACCGTAATCTGGGCTGGTTTCCGCGCCGTCATGGGCGCTCAACAGGCCGTTGGATTTTGACGCGGGTCATTGTGCTTGGTCGGCCGCCAGCCCATCACGCAGCTTGATCTCAAGCACCGCGCGCAGGTCTGGATCTGGGTCGAATAAACGCGCCCGCCGCCATTGAAAGCGTGCTTCGTTATGCCGACCAGCCCGCCAATAGGCGTCTCCTAAATGGTCATTGATGACCGGATCGGTTGGCCGAAGTTCGGTGGCTCTCTCCAGATGTCTGACTGCCTCATCAAAATACCCGCGTCGATATTTGATCCACCCAAGGCTATCAACGATGTAGCCATCACTGGGCAGCAGCACCGCTGCTTTTTCGATCATCGCCTCGGCACGATCCAGATTGATGCCCTGGTCTGTCCAGCTATACCCCAGGTAATTCATCACATAAGGTTGATCTGGGCTCAGTTTTAGGGCGCGCAGAAAGTCATCTTCGGCACGCTGCCAGAGTTTGGCCCGCTCGAGGGCAATCCCACGTGCGTAATAAACCGACCAATCAGCCTGTTTTTGGCGCGCAAGGCGATCAATTGCCGTGTCGTAAGCGGCAATCGCTGGCCGCCAATCTTCGCTGCGGCGGTAAAGGTCCCCCAGTCGAATGGCAGGCTCAGGATTCCCGGCCTGACTTTTGACCAAGGCTGTCAGGACATCTGTTGCCGCCTGTTTATCGCCGCGCGCGTCGAGGGTTTCGGCGCGCCGTAAATTGGCCATTAACCGAAAAGGCGACGTCACCCTTACGGCTTGATAGGCGTCTAAGGCTTGATCAAGTTGTTTGCGATCTTCAAAAATTTCACCCACCAGCAGATGCCCTAATGCTTGCTGTGGATTCAGGTAAATAGCTAATTTGGCAAAGAACAAGGCACTGCCATTTTGGCGTTCGCGATGTAAGGCGCTGGCGATATCAAACAAGACTTCGGCAGCCCCGTCGGT
>JBELLC010000070.1:2479-4909 GCA_042088965.1 Nisaea sp.
CGGTGAAGATTGGTAAGGGCGGAAAAACCACGGATGGTATCTAACGCTTGAAGGGTTTCCTCAACCTCGACAAGCGCGCCTTGGCCAAACTTGACCCAGGCAAGAAGAAGCGGCCCAACGGCCCGATTAACCGCGCTGTTCGGCAAATTCGTCAAGCGCGCTGCCGCCGCGCCATAATCGCGGCGCGAAATATCCTCAACGGCCAGGGCAATGGCGATCAGCGGGTTTCTTTGGCCCTCGATATCAGCCAGGCGCGCCAAAGCAAAGGCGCGGTTAAAAGCGCCATTATCAAAGCTAACAGCGAAAGCCTTGGTTAAAACATCTCGATTTGCAGGCTCAGATTTTAAAACAAAATCAATGTGTTGCTGGGCAATGGCTGTATCGAATTGCCGCATCGCTTGGGTGCCTACCAAATAGCTTCCGGATAGGCTACGCGGCGAGATCACAGCGGTTTTTGCCGCCTCAACGGCGCCTCGAGCGCCCTCACCAATGGTCGAGTGGGGGGGCAGTTGGGCACAGCCAGCTGCCAATAGGCCCGCAGTGAGCAGCGCCAAAAGGCGCAGGCCCTGCCATGCGGTGCCCTTGATGCAGTTCTGAGCCAAGGGATGTTTTTGGTTTTCCATGCCTGCCTTTAACGCTGTGTCACGTGCCGGGGGGACATGAAATCATTACATATTGGGATAATTTGGCCCACCGCCACCCTCGGGAACCACCCAGTTAATATTCTGGCTTGGATCCTTAATATCACAAGTTTTACAATGCACGCAGTTTTGCGCGTTAATTTGCAAACGGGCGTTTTCCCCTTCGTCATCGCGAATAATCTCGTAAACGCCTGCCGGACAGTAGCGTTGTTCAGGCGCATCATAATAGGCCAGGTTGTAACTGATCGGGACCGACTGATTGCGCAAGGTTAAATGCGCTGGCTGATTTTCCTCATGATTGGTGCTTGATAAGAACACCGAAGATAAACGGTCAAAGCTAAATTTCCCATCAGGTTTGGGGTAGTCAATTTTTGGGTAATGGGCGGCCAACCCAAGGCTTTCATGATCGCTGTGATGATGGAATGTCCATGGTGCCTTGCCGCGCAATAGGTAGGTATCAATCGCGGCATACGCCATGCCACCCCACAGGCCCAAGCCAAAGGCAGGTCGGATATTGCGGACCTGGTAAAGCTCTTGCCACATCCAGGTATCTTTAATGCGATCACTGTAACCGGTCAGCTCTTCGCAGGCGTAATCCGCCCATTCGACATTTTCGGTTAAACTGTCGAAAATGGTCTCAGCGGCCGTCATGCCAGATTTGATGGCGTTATGGCTGCCCTTAATCTTTGGGACATTGAGGAAGCCCGCGCCGCAGCCGACCAACATGCCGCCCGGAAAGGTCAACTTTGGAATGGATTGAAAACCGCCTTCATTGATGGCGCGCGCGCCGTAGGAAATGCGGCGACCACCTTCCAGATGCGCTTTGATCGCGGGATGCGTTTTGTAGCGCTGAAATTCTTCGAAGGGACTCATGTGAGGGTTTTTATAGTCGAGCCCAATCACATAGCCGATGGCGACTTGGTTGTTTTCCAGGTGATACAGGAATGAGCCGCCATAAGTCCCGCTATCCACGGGCCACCCAACGGTATGCAGGGTCAGGCCTTGGCGGTGGTTTTCTGGCGGAATTTCCCACAGCTCTTTGATGCCAATACCATAGGTTTGCTCTTCGGCATCAGCGCGCAGGTCAAATCGTTCAACCAGTGTTTTCGTTAACGAGCCGCGCGCGCCCTCGGCAAAAACCGTTTGCTTCGCGCGCAACTCCATCCCGGGCATATGCATATCGGTGGCGGTGCCGTCCTTGCCAATGCCCATATCGCCGGTGATCACGCCGCGCACGTGGCCATTATCATCATATAATACCTCGGCAGCGGCGAAGCCTGGATAGACTTCCACCCCCATGGCCTCAGCTTGCTCCGCCAGCCAGCGGCAGACATTCCCTAGACTGATGATGTAATTGCCGTGGTTATTCATTTGCGGCGGCGTTGGCAGACGATAGCTTTTGGTTTCTGTTAAGAATAAAAATTCGTCAGCGGTCACAGGCGTGTTCAGCGGCGCGCCGCGTTCTTTCCAGTCAGGGAAAAGCTCATTCATGGCGCGGGGTTCCATGACCGCGCCAGAGAGAATATGTGCGCCAATTTCCGAGCCTTTTTCGAGCACGCAAACGGTTATTTCGCGCTCTGCCTCGCTGGCCAATTGCTTTAATCGAATGGCCGCAGCAAGCCCGGCGGGCCCGCCCCCAACGATTACGACGTCGAATTCCATCGATTCGCGTTCCATATGCGCCTCGTGATTGTTCGTTATTACCTCAGAATTTGTTATAACATTTCGCCAAGCGGCGTCTATCTCTTATGCGGACGCAAATCGACGCAGAACAGGTGATGTTAGTTGA
>JBELLC010000070.1:5009-12515 GCA_042088965.1 Nisaea sp.
AGTTTACGCCAGGCTTTAGAGAATTTTGAGGGCTGTGGGTTGAAGGCGACGGCCAGCAATTTGGTGTTTGCCGATGGCAACCCGTCGGCGCCAGTCATGTTTGTCGGTGAGGCACCAGGCGGTGATGAAGACCGCCAAGGGCGGCCCTTTGTCGGGGTGAGTGGCCAGCTATTAGATCGCATGCTGGGCAGTATTGGGCTGGATCGACAGACGTGCTACATCACCAATATGCTGCCGTGGCGGCCGCCAGGCAATCGGCAACCAACCGCGGCTGAATTGGCGGCCTGCTTACCCTTTTTGCAACGCCACATCGCTCTGGTTGCGCCGCGATTTTTGGTGTTTGTCGGCGGCACCTCGGCAAAAACCCTGCTTGGCAAAAGCGAGGGGATCATGCGTTTGCGAGGTCGATGGTTCAATTATCAGGTTCCAGGTGAAGACAAAACAATTCCGGCAATCGCAATGTTACACCCTGCCTATTTATTGCGGGTGCCCGCGCAAAAAGCCCATGCGTGGCGTGATTTGTTGGCCTTGAAAACGCGTTTAGACAGCGATCTGAGGGGCTAAAACGCACCCTGTTTTGGTGTTTTGGTTTCACGTTTTGGCAAAATGCGGCGGCCGTCGTGAAAAGTGAATCGCCTTTCGCAGCGGAAGATGCAATCTTTACCAGCCAAGAGCGATCTGCGCGCCTGGCGTGTGCAGGATAGCGCCATGGGTGCGCAAGCAAAACAGCCACGTAAAATTTACGGTGGACGGCGGATGAAACAGCAACAACTTCTCAGGCAGGCGCAGAAAGCGGCGACGATGCTTGCCCTTTCAATTGTTGTCATTGGCATCACGGTAGGTGCAGCCTTTGCCAATGAGACCGCCCGTGTGCAAGCCATTACACCGTTAAAACGTCCGCAAAACATGACTTTACCGCAGCCTCTGAATGCTGGCGATGTCGCGCTTTATCAGCGGATTTTTGATGTTCAGAAAGCAGGCAAATGGCGCAGCGCAAACGCGCTTATTCAAAAACTAAGCGACCCGTTGTTGCTGGGTGACGTCATGGCGCAGCGTTATTTGCATCCAACTAAATACCGCTCAAAATTCAAAGAGCTACAGGCGTGGCTGAAAAAATATGCTGACCATCCTGACGCGACCCGAATTTACCGTTTGGCGGTAAAGCGACGGCCTGCCAGTGGGGGCCGGTTAAAATCGCCAACATCAGGATATTTGAATGGCAATGGGGCGGACATTACGCGCGTGTCTTCGGTTGATAAAATGCGCAGACAACCTGCCAATCGGCGCGGTCGGACGGCGCTGCGAGAGGTGGAAAAATACCTTGGTCGTGGTTATCCGACCGGGGCGTTAAAATATCTACGATCTCGTGATGCAAAGCGCCGGTTAGTGGCCCTGGATTATGCCGATGCCATGGCCCGGGTTGCCCGCGGCTATTTTGTTTTTGGCAAAGATAAAGAGGCGCTTGAAGCTGCTGAGGAAAGTCTGAAAACAGCGTCTGGAAAACTTATTTTGGTGAATTGGACGGCAGGGTTAGCGGCCTGGCGATCAGCAGATTACGCGGCGGCTGCAAAATATTTTTCTGACTTGGGGCGGGCGACGGCATCGCCGCCAGCAGATCGTGCGGCAGGGGCTTATTGGGCCTCGCGGGCGTTTTTGGTCCTCCGTCAGCCTGCCGAAGCAACCAGTTGGCTGGTTACAGCTGCCCTTAACCGCGATACTTTTTACGGCTTATTGGCGCGTCGGGCGCTGGGTGTTGACATCCCGATTGATTGGGAATTGCCGGCCTTGAAATCAGCGACGATGAAGACCCTGGCCGCCCATGCCAATGGCAAGCGGGCGCTGGCATTGTTGCAGATTAGGCATGACTATCGGGCCGAGCGACATCTTCGAAAAATGGCGGCAACGGTGCCGGAATCATTGCGCATCACCATTATGACAGTCGCGGCGCGCGCAGGCATGCCAGGCCTGGCCATCCGGATGGCCGCTTTGGTCCATGAGAAAACCGGTCGCATCTATCATGCGGCCATGTATCCAGTGCCGCGCTGGCAGCCTGTGGGCGGCTTTAAGATTGATCGCGCCCTCATTCTTGCGATTGCGCGCCAGGAATCCTATTTCAACCCACGGGCAAAAAGCGGTCGGGGGGCGCGTGGCCTCATGCAATTGATGCCGCGGACGGCAGCCTTTATTGGCAATGATAAGGGGCTCCGCCGAGACCGCGATCAAGTTCTCTATGATCCTGTTTTTAATATGACTCTGGGGCAAAGCTATATCGGTCACTTGTTGGGTCAACAACAGGTGAGAGGTGATTTATTTTTACTGTTGGCGGCGTATAATGCCGGCCCAGGGTCTTTGGCGCGCTGGCGTCAAAAGGTCGATTTTCGCGATGATCCATTGCTATTCATTGAATCAATCCCATCGCCAGAAACCCGTGGCTATATCGAATCGGTGCTGACGAATATGTGGATGTATCGCTTGCAATTGGCGCAAAAGACGCCGGCTTTGAATAAGGTTGCTGCTGGAAGCTGGCCGCAGTATCAAAGCATCGATGATGAAAACACAGGACGCAAACATTATGCCTGGAATTGATCAAAATATTGCCTTTGTGGCGGTGAATATCGCCGTTTTAACGGTTTCAGACAGCCGTGATCTGAGCAGTGATAAATCAGGCGCTGTTTTGGTAGAGCGGTTAACAGGGGCGGGTCATACACTTGTTGACCGGCAGCTGGTGATTGATGATCAGACAGTTATCATTCAGCAGTTAAAGGCCTGGATCGACACCCCAGGCATTGATGTGGTGATTGCCACAGGCGGCACAGGGCTGACCGGGCGCGATGTCACCCCTGAAGCGTTCAAAGCGGTGTTTGAAAAGGAAATTGAGGGCTTTGGAGAGATGTTCCGCTGGATATCTTTGCCAAAAATTGGCCCCTCAACAATTCAATCACGGGCCATTGGCGGGGTGGCCGGCGGTACCTATTTATTTTCCCTACCAGGCTCGCCTGGGGCGTGCCGGGATGGCTGGGATGAAATCTTGGTCCACCAGCTCGATATTCGCTACCGGCCCTGTAATTTCGTGGAAATTATGCCGCGGCTACAAGAGCATGAACGTGCGCGCACGGCGGGATAAGGGCGCCCCCTAACGCTGTCGAGCGGCAGGATAATTTCAGCGGCGGCGCTGTTGCCATCTGCGCCAGTCATCGCCTGTATCAATATCGTCGAGCGGATCGGTCAGCGCCGTTTTTGAGTGCGCGGGCAGGCACGCTAAGCTATCTGCCAGAGCATTGACGCTTGACCACCGGACATTTTTAAAATCACATCCGGTGCGCCGAAAATGCCTAAAACCAACCAACCAGTATCCGCCATCACCCGCAGGCCCAAAAACCACATCGGCTGTTTTCAGACGCTTTAAGGCGCCGCGAACATGGTTGCTCTGAATTGCTGGTATGTCGCTGCCGATCAACAGGGTCGGCCCCGGGGGAACCTGGCGGAAGGCATCTGCCATGCGGGCCCCTAAATCACCGTGACATTGACGGCGGCGCTCAAAACCGGGGTGCCAGTTGCCCAGGTCACCATCTTTTGCGGCGGCGACAAAGATATAGCGGCGCATTGCGGGGCCTGTTGCCAAACGCCGCAGCAGTGCGGCGACCATTGATCGGTAGGCCCGCGTTGCCTGCGCCAAGCCAATATCTGCCGCCAGGCGGCTTTTGACATGCCCAAGCCGCGGCGTTTTGGCGAAAATAATTAAATTTGGCCGTCCACGCATCCAGATTTCCTAATCATAAAGACGTTTGATGAGCCGGGGCGGCAGGCCCAGAAAATACAGCAGCAAACAAACCGCGTTGCGCAAAGCCCGCAGGCTATAACCTGCCACAAGATATCGCTGGGCGTCGGTGATCGCGGCAACATCAAAGCAAATCAGTCGATAGCGCCCCAGGCGGCGGATAATATCGACATCTTCCATCAGAGGTATTTCCCGAAAGCCGCCAATCTCGTCATAAAGCTGGCGGTGAATCAACAGGCCTTGATCACCATAGGGAAGCGCTAGAAAACGGTTTCGCCAGTGGACCAGGCGTTCCAGCCGATGGGCGGCGTTGCTTTGATCATTTAAGCGGAATTGAAAAACCGCCGCATTGTCAGGGGACTCAGGATGCATGATGAAGGCGGCAATGGCGCTATCCCAACCGCGCTCTAAAACGGTATCTGCATGCAGAAATAACAGCCACTCATGTCGCGCATGGCGGGCCCCAGCTGCCAATTGTTGGCCGCGCCCTTTGCGCGCTGTGATAAAATCGCAGCCATGGTCTGCGGCAATACTCTGGGTTGTGTCCGTGGAACCGCCGTCGCTGATCACAATTTGGAGGGATAAACCGCTTGGTTTCTCAGATGTTAAGACATGTAAGGTTGTGGGCAGGCTGTGGGCAGCGTTTAAGGTTGGGATGATCACCGAAATCGCCCCGCTGTCGCAGTTTTGCACTTGCCCGCGATATTGTGGCGTATTTGTGCCTGTCGGCGGTAAGCTTGATTTTGAAGGGTTTTGCTGATGCATCGATGACAATGTATATAAGGAACAGAATAACAAGAAAAGCAGGCAAATCTTTTGATCAACATATGATCTTGAGACGTTCAAATAGGGAGCATGAATGGCGACAGATATATTAGCCCTAAAGCGCAGTTTAACAGCGGCATTGACACAGCAACAATGGTTCCCAGGTCTGCAGCCTGAGGCTTTGGAAAGATTGCCTCAAAAGGGCTTGGCGCATAAGCACTTTCGCGTGCATGGCTTTGATTTAGATGGCTTTCGGCCATTGCTGCGGGTGCCAAAACTCAGCCAGTTCGCGTTGTCACCGAAAAACAACCTGATCCATCAAGCGGCTTGTTTTACGCGCGCAACCGCCAGCGGCCATAGCCCGCGGCTGCATCATGTTTTGCCGCCCTCTGCCGATTTGCCAATGGGTGCTTTGCTGGTTGACGAGATTTCTGGTGGGCCGGTCGATTCCAGCCAACACATGCCAGCGATTGCCGAATGCTTGGCGCGGATACACGCTCTGCCAATGCCCGCGAACGAGACCGCCCGCGCGCCGTTGGCCGATCACCATGACCCGGTGGCCGGGACCATGGCGTTCATTGAAGACCAAGCTCAATTTATTGAGCAGGCCGTATCCGACTTGGAGGTGCGCCGCGAGATTATGGCGGAGCTGGCCTGGGCGCGGCGGTTTGCGGCCAAAGTTGCGGGGAAAAAACAACCAAGGTGTCTGGTTTTGTCAGATACCCATCTTGGTAATTATGTCATCGACCGCGATGGCAAAGCGTGGTTTGTGGATCTTGAAAAAGCGCTCTATGGCTCACCTGCTGTTGATCTTGCTCATGCCAGTTTATACACCTCAACCACCTGGGATATCGCTGCAAGTGGAGAGTTATCTGGCGATGAAGTGCGGCGGTTTTACAGTCATTATCTGGGCTTTTTGCCAGCGGCCGATGCGGCCGCCTTGCGTCCTTGGCTGAAGGTGATGCGGCGGTTAACGTGGCTGCGGACAACAACATGGAGCTGTAAATGGGCAGCACGTTTGGCTGAAAAGGAGCGCGCGGACCAGCAATCGGCCGACTTGACCGAAGAGGAACTTGTCCTGCAACGTCATACCGAATCGCGCTTGGCAGGCTTTACCCGATTGTCGACCGTGCAACGCTGTCGTGCGGAATGGCTCGGTGCGGAGCCGTTGAGATTGGAGACGATATGAGCGGTAAAATAATCAATCTCCGGCAGGCTCGCAAAACCCGCGCCCGTGATGAGAAGGCCGCGCAAGCAGCCGAAAATCGCCTGCATTTTGGCCGCAGTAAGGCCCAAAAGAGACTTGAGTCTGACGCCCGTGACCGACAAGACAAAACTCTTGATGGCCGCCATTTAGGTGACGGTAGCGCCTCTGACACGGGGGCGGATCACCCCCCTAAAGCCTGAGCATGGGCCCTGTTGGCATGGAGAACAGCGATTGTTCTTGTTATGTTCCCGTCTGTTTGTTAGGGTCATCTCATGGTCAAAACAACCTCCACCCGGCCAGAACGATCTGGGCCGACAGTCATGGATGGCGTCGAAAACATCGATGGGGATAGCGATATTGTCGCCCCGCAGGTGATCAAGGGTCGGGGCGCACGCCGCAATGATTCGGGTCGATTTGAAGTGTTGCAGCGTTATCAGATTGATGATGGCTGGCAGGATTTTGAGACGCCGCTGCGACCACGTACCGAAGTTGGGATTGATGCATCACGGTCGATCATCACCACAAATAAATCCCCTGATGTGCCCTTTGATCGGTCGATCAATCCCTATCGTGGGTGTGAACATGGCTGTGTCTACTGCTTTGCCCGGCCCAGTCATGCCTATCTTGGGCTGTCACCAGGATTGGACTTTGAAACCCGCTTATTTGCCAAACCAGATGCCGCGCAGCTGTTGCAAAAAGCCTTTTGTCAAAAAGCCTATAAACCACAAGTGATCGCGCTTGGCACCAATACCGATTGTTACCAGCCAATTGACCGCAGCCGCCAACTTACCCGCGCCATCGTGAGCGTATTTGATCGCTTTGGCCATCCGCTGGCGCTCATTACCAAATCAGATTTGGTGACTCGCGATATCGACATTTTGACGCGCTTGGCGGCGCGGCGGTTGGTGGTCGTCAACATCTCTGTCACCACTCTGGATCGCGGTCTTTCTCGGCGCTTAGAGCCGCGTGCGCCAACCCCGGCAAAACGGCTGGCGGCGATTGCTGAATTGGCTGCCGCTGGGGTGCCTGTGAATGTGCTGATGGCGCCTGTTATCCCAGGGTTAAATGATCACGAAATTGAAGATATTTTGGCGGCAAGTGCAGATGCCGGTGCCATCAGTGCCAGCCATGTATTGCTGCGCTTGCCCCATGAGTTGAAAGATCTGATGGTGGATTGGCTGCAAACCCATGTTCCTGATCGGGCGTCAAAAGTGTTGAAATTGATCCGCGATACCCGTGGCGGTGATCTTTACCAAAACCAATGGGGTGTGCGCATGCGAGGGGTCGGTCCCTATGCAGATATCCTGCACAAACGCTTCGCCAAGGCGCAACAACGATATGGTCTGGCTGCGCGCAGCTATGATCTGGCACTGGACCAATTTACGATTCCAGCAGAAGATAGCGCACAGATGCGGTTGTTTTAACGTCATCAAAGAGCGAGGGGCTGGATGGCAAGTTTTGACCATGAGATCGCCGCTGGGGCTCTACAGGGGCGCTGTATTATCGGTGTTGATGAGGTGGGTCGTGGGCCGTGGGCTGGCCCGCTGGTGGCGGCGGCTGTCTGGCTCGATATCGCCGCCGTGCCCGCTGACATTGCCGTTGAATTGAGGGATTCTAAAACCTTATCGGCCGCCGCCCGGGCGCGGGCGCTGACAGCTGTTACCCCGTACGCGCGGATTGCCCTCGGGCGGGCCGAGGTCGCGGAAATTGATGCTATAAATATCTTACAAGCGAGCCTGCGGGCAATGCGGCGGGC
>JBELLC010000070.1:12615-15658 GCA_042088965.1 Nisaea sp.
CACCGCCGGAGTTTTCGCCCCATTCGGAATTATTTAGAAACCCGGGGTACTACCACGGGATGAGTCTGCGCCTTGGGTTACCCCCAATATCTTGTGGATAAAGCTGTAACCTATTGAGTCCATTCACAGAATCCTTTTCTGGACCTTGACCTTTTAGACTAACTGGGCCAGTCTGCGGCGTATCTTTTTGAGATGAGAGTCATTGATGCGTAGATTGATTAGCCAGCGTGAAACCGCCCCACGCAATTGCATTATTAAAGCCGACTGCATTCAGGCGATGGCAGATTTGCCGCCGGAATCAGTTGATCTGATTTTTGCGGACCCGCCCTATAATCTGCAGCTTTCTGGCGATTTACGGCGGCCAAATAACACTGTCGTTGACGGTGTTGATAATGACTGGGACCAATTTGACGGCTTTGCAGCTTATGACCGTTTTAGCCGTGCGTGGCTGGCGGCGGCACAGCGGGTTTTAAAGCCCAGCGGCAGCCTCTGGGTGATTGGCAGTTATCACAATATTTTCCGCGTTGGCGCAACCTTGCAAGACCTGGGGTTTTGGATCCTGAATGACGTGATTTGGCGGAAAACCAATCCGATGCCAAATTTTCGCGGCAAACGGTTTACCAATGCACATGAAACCTTGATCTGGTGCGCCCGCGATGAAGCGGCAAAAAAATATACCTTCAATTATGACGCCATGAAGACTTTTAATGATGACCAACAAATGCGCAGTGATTGGTTGATCCCGTTGTGTACCGGCGCGGAGCGTTTAAAGGTTAACGGCGAAAAAGCCCACCCAACCCAAAAGCCAGAAGCTCTCTTAGCGCGGGTGATCCTGGCGTCATCAAAACCAGGGGATTTGGTGTTAGACCCCTTTTTTGGCAGCGGCACTTCGGGGGCCGTGGCCAAGCGTCTTGGCCGCGATTATATCGGCATTGAACAGGACAGCGGTTATATTGATGTTGCTCAAAAGCGGCTTGCAGCGGTGCAACCAATTGCTGATCCAGACCTCTTAACGCTGACTGAAAAACGCAGCGAGCCGCGGGTGCCCTTTGGCAGCTTGTTAGAGCGCGGCATGATCACGCCCGGTGAGGTGATGCAAGATGCCCGTGGCCGATGGTTTGCAAAAGTCCGTCCCGATGGCTCGCTGGTGGCGGCTGAAAACCGTGGTTCGATTCATTCTGTTGGCGCGGCTGTTCAGGGGGCGCCCGCCTGTAATGGGTGGACCTTTTGGTATGTCAAACGTCAGGGAAAGCCCGTGTCGATTGACTTGTTTCGCCAGCGTGTGCGCCAAGAGATGGCCAGTCCGGCAACAGCCTAAAGGCTGTTTTCCGGGGCTCTAGGCGGTAATTTTAGGCCCCAAATCAGAAACAAGCCCAGCAGCCAAAAGATCAAAATCATACTCATGCCAATGCGTTGGCTGTCAGCGATCAAGGTGATCCAGCCAACCAGTGCGGGCCCGATAAAGGCTGTCGCTTTACCGGACAGCGCAAACAGACCAAACATCTCCCCGCGTTGATCGCCGGGGGCGATACGTGCCATTAGGGTCCGGCTGGCGGCTTGCACGGGGCCAACAAAAATTCCCAAAGTGACCGCGGCAATCCAAAACAGCGTCACCTCCTGGGCGGCCAGAACAGCACTGCCAGTGGCCAATAAGCCGATGATACCAGTAATGATCGTGGTCTTTGATCCAAGTCGATCATCTATCCACCCAAAACCAGCTGCGCCAAGGCCAGCGGTGACATTCAGGGCAATCGCGAAAAGGATGATTTCACTGAATCCCATGCCAAAGGTGCCGGCAGCATAAATACCCCCAAAGGCAAACAACGTCACCAGACCGTCTGTATACAGCATCCGCGCCAGCAAAAAGCGCAGCAACAGCGGTTGCTGGCGCGCCTGCTGGAGGGTCGCGCGCAATCTTTCGAGTGCGGTTTTGAGGGCTGTCCCAATGGTCATCGGTAAAGCGGCAGGGGGGCGCGTGATCAGTGCCGTTTCAGGAACAAAAAAGAACAGGGGCAGACTAAAGATCGCAAACCAGACGGCAACCAAAAGGCAGGTGGCGCGGATATGTTCGCTGGCGCTTTTATCCAGTCCGAACGGTGGTGTGTCGGCTTGCACGAAAATAATCAAAGCAGCGGCCAAACAGCTGAGGCCGCCAAAATAACCGAGGCCCCAACTCCATCCGGATATCCGGCCAAGACGGGCGGCGGGGACCAAGCTTGGCAGCATGGCATTATAAAAAATTGTCCCGAATTCAAAGCCGATGGTGGCAATCACCACCAGCACCAAGGCGGTCATGGCATCGCTGGGATCAGGGGTAATCGTCCAGAGCCCGCCACAAGCAGTGATGACCAGCAAGGTACAAAGTGCCAGCCACCATTTGCGGCGGCCGGTCAAATCCGCAATTGTCCCCAGGATGGGCCCACCAATGGCAACCGTTAAGCCGGCGATAGCGGTCGCCAAACCCCATAAATATGTCCCTTCGGTGGCGTCACCGATCACAGCTTTGGTAAAATAGGCGGCAAAAACAAAGGTTGTGATCACCGTTGGATAGGCGGAGTTTGCCCAGTCAAAAAGGCACCACGAAAAAATAGCACGCGTCATAAAAGTGCCAATCAATGTTATGGTCAGGGGCGGCGCGGTTAATCTGTTAAGGCCCGGATTTGACCATTGGCGACAGCTAATATGGCCAGATCAATGTCTTCACTGGCGCGAATTTCAGCGAGCAACTGTTCTGTCCGCGCGGCAACCATCTGATGGTCTTCGGCCCAAAGAGTAAAGGCTTTTACGGCCGTAACATTGGCTTTCTTGGCTTCAGTTTTACTGTTTTGGCTTGCCGTGCTTGTGGTGCCAAGCGCCTTAAGGACATTTTCGGTTAGCCGAATCTGGTGGTCAAACAGCTCATTAACCAAGACATCAATGGCCATGCGCTGCCAATGGTTATCGGCATCGAGGCACCAAGCCTGTTGCCGTAACCAGGCGAAGGAAAAACGTTGCCCCAGATCAAAGTAGATCGTTGCAACACTGTTCACATCGCAGTTCAGGG
>JBELLC010000071.1:0-15617 GCA_042088965.1 Nisaea sp.
GTAAATAAATATGTTAGATCTTTACTCGTCGCCGACACCTAACGGCTGGAAGGTGGCTATGGCGCTTGAGGAATTGGCGCTGGAATATACGATTAAGTTCATTGATCTTGCCGCAGGGGATCAACACCAGCCTGATTTCCTGGCGATGAATCCCAATGGCCGTATTCCTGTTATTGTTGATCACGGCGCAGATGGCCTGATAATCTTTGATTCCAACGCCATTCTGTTTTATCTGGCAGAGAAGACTGGCAAGCTATTGCCCAAGGAAGCGGCTGCACGCCATGAGGTCATGCAATGGCTGATGTTCCAAGCCAGCGGCATTGGCCCGATGCAAGGTCAGGCCGTGGCCTTTGAACGCTATTTTCCCGAAGACGTGCCGGCAGCCCGAAAACGCTATCATAATGAGACGCGACGGCTCTATGCGGTATTGGACAGCCGGTTGGCGGACCGGGAATGGTTGGCCAAAGAGTTTTCCATTGCTGATATCGCCAATTGGTCCTGGATCCGCAGTCACCGCTGGGCGCGCGTGCCAACCGAAGGTCTGCCCCATCTTGAACGCTGGATGGCGCAAATGCGGGCACGACCAGCCTGCGAGCGTGGGCTGAATATCCCTCCCACGCCAGGGCGTGCAGACGCGGTTAAATCCCTTGGCAGTGCGATGACAACAACATGAGTGACGCACAGCCTGAAATCGCGATTAACGGCATGGCGCATGTCATTCTAACCGTCAGCCAGTTTGAAAAAGCCCGGGTGTTCTATTCAGGGTTATTACCCCAGTTCGGCATGGCCTGTGTGCATGATGGTGCAGATTTTTGTTATCATGTGGGGGCGCGAACAGCGATAGGGATTCGCAAATGCGACCCCGAATTTACAGAGGAACGTTTTCAGCAATACCGTGTTGGCTTGCACCATCTGTGCCTACGCGCGCGCTCCCAAGAGGACGTTGATAAAACAGCCGCATTGGCGGCCGATCTGGGCGCGACGATTGTGCGCGGTCCAGAGGAACGCGACTGGGCACCCGGCTATTACTATGTCTTGTTTGAAGACCCTGATGGCATCCGTTTAGAGGTTAATTTCATTCCCGGTGCCGGACTGCTGAAACAAGGGGAAAGCTTTGGCTCGGGCGATGACTATGTGCGCGTCGATGGCCAGGATCTGACCAACAGAAGTTAGCGGGGGGCGTAAACGATATGCCCGCCAGCAGCGTGCAGCAAAAGCAGCGCGTTACCGATAAGGAGTTGCCAATCGTGACCAAGGCCAAATGGTATTTCGATTTCATATCGCCTTTTGCGTATTTGCAATTAGCGCGGTTTTCGCAACTCCCAGCGGATTTGGAGATTACCCCCGTGCCTGTTGTCTTTGGCGGCTTGTTGAAGCATTGGGGGCAGTTGGGGCCAGCGGAAATCCCGCCAAAACGGCGCTTTATTTATCGGTTTTTCCAATGGAATGCTGACACGTTAGGGGTGCCTTTTGAGATGCCGCCACAGCACCCCTATAATCCGTTAGCGTCGCTCAGGTTGTGCATTGCGGCGGGCAGCACTATCGACAATGTGCGGGCTATTTTCGATGTGATTTATGGCCAAGGCACTCAACCTGATTCACCTGCGGGCATACAAGCGATGGCCCAGGTGGTGGGCGTTTCTGACCCTCACACCGCGATGGCGGATATGACCGTCAAGGAGACTCTTCGGACCAACACCGCGGCGGCAATCGCCGATGGTGTTTTTGGTGTGCCAACATTTGTCATTGAGGGTGAGGTCTTTTGGGGCGATGACGCGACAGAGATGATGCTGGATTATTTAGCCAATGCGGCCTTGTTCGAGACCGCCGAAATGCAACGTATATCCAATATGCCAATGGGTTTAACGCGCCCGAAGTAACACTTAAGCTTTGGTGTGCAGGATCACACGGCGCCTGCTTTGGTGATATTTTTGGCAGTGTGTTTGTTTTAACGCGGCAGTCTCAATATCCCAGAAGCGATTTGACCTTGCGATTTATGGTATCGGCTGAAAACGGTTTTACAATGTAATCGGAAACCCCGGCCCTTATGGCCCTCTCGATTTGGCTTTGGTCGTTGGTGGCTGTCACAAGGATGAAGGGCAGAGTTTTACAATAAGGATGTCGGCGAACGGCCGCCAGCAATTCAAGCCCAGACATCGGTTCCATATTCCAGTCAGAGATCACCAGGTCAAATTTATACTGATTGATCAATTTAAAGGCAGCTTGGCCGTCTGTCGCCTCTCTTACATCTGTTATCTCGATTTGCTTTAAACATGAACGTATGATGTGCAACATGTTGTGATAGTCATCCACGATGAGGACCTGCGCGTCTTTCAGCATTTCAAACTCCTGCTCTGGAGACCAAATTTTTCAATAATATGCGCGTCAATTTAACGGTACGCCGACACAGTTTTTGAGTGTTTTTCGACCAAGTCGATCAACCCGGATAGGGCATGAGTAAGTTGCTCTGCGGTTTCATCCAGACGCTTGTGAAAGGACTTTGCAGCCGAAACGTCGTCATCATTCAGGGCCTTCTCAATATCCATTGCAAGCTGTCCAAGACGGACCGCCCCTGTTGACAGGGAGGCCCCTTTTAGCTCATGGGCGGCAGATTGAGCGGTGGGGTAATCCTGCGATGCAAATGCTGTATTTATCCTATTTAAAATGATGGCAAGCGTGGCCACATAGTTTGAAACAAGTTCAGCTGCTTCTTCATTGAAATCACCAAAAATATCGATGAGAGCTGCTGGATTGAAGATATCAAGGTCAATGCTTTCAATCACGCTGATCCAAGGGTTGGCCGCCATCACCACGGTTTGGTTTGACGCCCGCCCTTGTGGGACTTCCAGGAGGTCTTCGGTTTGGATAGACCTGATGTGAAACGCTGTCGGGATATATTTTTTCAACACGCCGTGCAGGCTTTCAAGGTCAATTGGTTTACGTAAATAACCATCCATGCCCACCGCTTGGCAGCGCTGCGCTGTTTCTGGAAATACGTCGGATGTGATGGCAATGATTGGCATACGTGCGGTTTGAGTGACGGCTTCATGTGTTCGTTTGGCCGAGGTCAATTGGAAACCATCCATGACCGGCATGTGAAAATCGGTAAGGAGAAGATCATATTTCTCGGTTTTGAGCATGTCGATCGCAATTTTGCCGTTATCTGCGATTTCATGGGCGATCCCTTGACGGGCTAAGACTTTGGTGATCACCATTTTGTTGGCGATATTATCCTCGGCGACAAGAACCATCGCGTTATTTTTGCGGGCCACCTCATTTGGGGGCGCAGAATAGATCGTCTTGCCGGCAGATTTCTGGCGTAGCTCTTGAATTTCGATGACGCCAGCGCTAACGGCAATAAACTCCCACAGGCGTTTTACATGAATTGGCGTGGCGATTGTGCCCAGATAACGCGCCCTTGGGTATGAGGCCCATGGCAGTTTTAGCTCCATAAGCATTTTTTGAGGCGCGGCAATGAGAAAATCATTCATACCCGAGGAGGTGGTGCTTTGGTGTTTCTCTAACCAATTGATAATATTGTGTTTTCCAAAACGGCCATTGAGGATAACCAAACGTCCAGCATCTGATCTATCGAGACCCTTTTTGACATCCTCTGGACTGACCTGAGCGATTTGATAAACCCCGCCTAATCTTAGCAGATTAGTGAGCGATCGGGCCTCATCTTGATCAAAGCCGCCAAGGAGGACAGTTACCGAGCTTAGATCAGAGCGTGGCTGCAAATACTGCCCTGTGTGGGGGCCAAACGGAATTTCGAACCAAAATGTTGAGCCTTTTCCCTCTTTGGAGGTCGCGCCGATATTCCCGCCCAACAGGGATGTTAGCCGTTCTGAAATCGCCAGGCCTAAGCCTGTGCCGCCGAATCGCCGCGCCGTTGAACTGTCAGCCTGGTGGAACGCTAAGAAAAGCTTCTGTACTTGGTCTTTGGTCATGCCAATGCCGGTATCTTCAACCTCGACCCGCACAACAAAGTTTTCTGACGCGTCCTTTTTACCCTGAACCCGCAGCGTTACAGCGCCGTTAGAGGTAAATTTGACAGCGTTGCTCGTAAGATTGAGTAAAATTTGACGCAGGCGCGATGGATCGCCGATCACTTTTTCTTGTATTTTGTCATCAATTTCCAGCCGGAACGCTAAGCCTGCTTCCTCTGCATGTAGCGCTGTCAGATCGCAGACGGCGTCAATTTGGTCGATGAGATTGAAGTCAAGTTTTTCAATGGGTAATTTGCCTGCCTCGATCTTCGAGAAATCAAGAATATCATTGATGATCGTCAGCAGGGATTCTGATGATTGACGAATGGTGCGCGTCATTTCCTGTTGATCGATTGTTAACGTTGTGTTGTCTAAAATTTGTGCCATTGTGAGCACGCCATTTATTGGTGTGCGTATTTCATGGCTCATGGTGGCCAGGAAGGTTGCTTTGGCCTGATTTGCGGCCTCCGCCATGTCGCGGGCTTGTTGCAGTTCTTTGTTCTCTGCTTCTGCTGACCTGATATTTGCCCGTCCTCGCATGATGAATATGACAAGTCCTGCAAAGGCGATTAATGTGCCGGCAAGCGATATGAGAAGCTGGCGAACTTCGATCTTGCGCACTTCCGAGATGTTTTGCTGCTCAATTTTTTCTTGCTTTAAGGCAAACAAAGCAAAGCTATTGAGCACGGGAACAAGGTCTTCGAGCCGCTCGACAATCGCGAACGCCTCTCTTTGATTAAGGGTTTCGATATTCGGCGTTTTCGTATCGACATAATTTAAGACAGCATCAATTTGTCTGATAATGCGATAATATTCAGGAAGCCTTTTTAACGATAGCCCAATGCTCCCCGCGCGAAATAAGTTGACGCGACTCCATAGAATATCAAAACGCAGCTTCGCGCTGTCGGCCAGAGGGTTCGGCTGATCGCCAAAATTGCGTTTTTCAATGGCCAGATCAGCGAACGCTTTCATCGTTCGATGAAGTTCGGTCTGTGCTTGGGTAACGCCCCAAAGGACATTTTCTTGAGGGCCTGTGGGGAGACGCGTTGCTGTTCTGAGCGTCCAAACAGAGCTGATACCCCCGCCGATAAATGCCAATAAGGCTAACACAATAAACAGCCGTTCGATGATCGGTCTTCTGCCTATTGTTGGACAGAGGGACCCGATCCCCCGAGCGATAAACCCAAGCAAGACAGATAAACCAATCAGCCGATCAGTCTGAGGTCTTTTCGACATTATCGAATTTCTATCGCCTTAAGTTGCCAAATCCAGCGCTCATTATAATGAACGGACTGCAATGGGGCATAGTCGTCTTTCGGGTATACAATCCATAGCGGTCCTTTATCACGCACGGAAAGGGCTTTACCGTCACGGTCAAAGGCGAGAATGACCGGCCATTTCCAACCATCGTCTGCTGGAAAACTGACCGCGTAGTCATTCAGGGCTGTGGCCGTCAACGTCTTGCCCGTTGCGCCGACGCGGTTCAGAACATCTTTGAGCAGGACACCTTGAAATATCGACACCCCCTCGGTCCAGGTTGTTGAGGTTTTTATTTTTGTCACACCCAGCGCTTTCAGCATCGCGAGATCGAAATCAGCCACGCCATTGTTATTGGTGATTGAAATATTGCCACTAATCGACAGAATTGTTTTGCCTTTTGGGGGGGGGAGCGGCTCGCCTGCCGCCAATTTTGAGTTTAATGAAGAGGCCCAAAAGACACAAAATATCAGACAGATAAAAAGTTGTCTCATTGAAAATACCCTTTTTTGTAGTATTTCGGTTAATATTTAGAATATACAAAGATGCAGATTATAAATTAATTTAACCTTTATGATCTAGTATCGTCAATTATTTATCCTCAAGAACGTGTGGTTGAGCTATGAGAGAGTATGTCCCGTGAGAAGTGCATGAATTGCCGAGTAAGAAATTAAACTTAGACGTCATCCTGATCGCCCCTGAGATCGGTGGCAGTTTTTTCGAGGATAGGTTGAAAGCGATGTGAGCGACCTGTTCGGGATGGGTGCGCGACCAGATTTCGATTAGGGCTTGATTGAAATCAGCTTGATCGCGTGCGATTTTAAACAAGTGTCTGTCGCAGCCGGACCCACCGTTCTGACAAACTTAGCAACACCGATTAATGCTGTGATTATGACTCGAGAAATGGCCAAATTTGGTGCCGAGTTGTGACGGCAATGGCCGTGACCGGCCGGCTGCAACCGTTAGCGTTTGCCGCCGTATTGGTCCTGTCAGAGGCGATTGGCCCCATCGTTGGGCAAAACTTTAAGGCCAAGCCATTTGCGGTGTCATTTGACTGTCTTTACCATCGTCTTTGCGCGGCAGCTCACGGGGGCTTGACAATCATGCAAGGCCACCAGAAAAGCCCTATAATTTATCAAAATTGCTGAATATTGGCATAAAACATGTAAGATGCACATATTATTAATAATTTTGGATTGCATCATGTTTATTTCACAAAGAGGTGTTTCTCCCATTTTGGGCAAAGAGCACATTGTCGAAGATTGATTAAAGCGTGCGGCTGGACTATTCCTGCGGCACGGCAGTATGGCGGCAAGGGTCGGTAAAGTCGTTGCCGGTGATTGTGCGGGTGAATACCGCCTCTATGGCGCTTACGATTCCATGGAGGCGATGGCAAAAACCACCACCTCAGTCCAAAAAGATTCTTCCTATCAGACGTTTGCAAAGGAGCGGCATGCAAACCCTGCGGGTCATCAAGTCGTTGGCCCAGATGTATTTCGCCTTATTGCTGGCTTGAATGACCCAGAAAATATGGTGTTCATGCAACGGGTTTATGCCTTAAATCCAGATGGCAGGGAAATTGGGCTGGCCCTATTCCCAGACGTTGAAAAACTCTTTGCGGGTTCGGGTATCGTTCCAAGCCTGACCGTGCCTGTATTTAACAGTGATATGAACATGATGACGGTAATGTACGCGGGCAAGGACTTGATCCATTTAGGAAAATCAATTGATGAAATTGGGACAAGCCAGGCCTTCCGCGATATTGCCAAAAAAGTTTCAGAAGGGGGCACACTCATCAAATCTCGGGTTGTGGTCACCATCTAACAACCCATCCCTCAAATTCAGTATAGGGGGCCTTTTGGGGCCCCTTATTTTTGGTCGGCCGCAAAGATGATCTAACGTGCCGTGGGCGGAAGCATTTGCAGATTTCTGTGCAATAGACTATTGGGTTTGCATGCAAGTCGACCATGATCACAAATTAAAAAATTTACTCAAAGAGAAATTTGGCTATTCAGATTTTAGGGAAGGGCAGCGCGAAATTATTGACGCGATCCTGGCCAAAAAAAATGTCTTAGCTGTTATGCCGACAGGTGCCGGAAAGTCTCTTTGCTATCAGCTACCCGCCATACATGTGACTCAAAAAACCGTTATCATCTCGCCCTTGGTGGCGCTGATGGATGATCAGGTCGCGGGGCTTGCAGGGCGCGGCGTGCCGGTGAGCAAAATCCACTCGGGTCAGAGCCGTGACGCCAATGTCGTTCAATGGCGGCGGTTTGCAGGTGACCAGACCAATATTCTTTACCTGAGCCCAGAGCGGCTGATGCAGCCCCGCATGATCGAAACTTTACAGCGTTTTTCAATTGCGTCTTTTGTGGTTGATGAAGCCCATTGTATCTCAAAATGGGGGGCTGGCTTCCGGCCGGATTATGAGGAATTGTCAAAGCTACAGGGGCTTTTTCCAGACGCCGTGATTTCAGCATTCACAGCAACCGCCGACAGCGCGACCCGGGCAGACATTGTCGGCAAACTGACCGGCGGTAATTGTACCGTATTTGTCAAAGGCTTTGACCGTCCAAATCTTTCCTTGAGGGTCTTACCAAAGCAAGATCATAAGAAAAACCTGCTGGCATTTTTAGACGAGCGTCGCCAACAGAGCGGCATTGTTTACTGCCTGTCTCGGAATGAAACGGATAAAACAGCAATATTTCTCGCGGAAAATGGATTTAAGGCGATTGCCTATCATGCTGGCAAATCGCCTGATTATCGACGTGATGCCCAAGATCGATTTATGACCGAAGAGGCGGTTATCATGGTGGCGACAATCGCTTTTGGCATGGGCATAGATAAACCGGATATCCGCTTTGTCGTGCATGCCAGCATGCCCAGCAGCATGGAAGCCTTTTATCAAGAAATCGGTCGCGCGGGCAGAGATGGTGCTGCCGCTGAAACGCTCATGTTCTATGGCCTTCAGGACCTTGTTAAAAGACAGCAAATGATCTTCAACGGCGAGGGGAGCGAGGCGCATAAACGGCGAGAATACAAGCGCTTAGATGCCCTTATCGGCTATTGTGAAACAATCGCTTGTCGACGTATCGCATTGCTCAGTTATTTCGATGAGACGGCGGTAAAGTGCGGGAATTGTGATAACTGCTTGTTCCCGCCAGAGGTGGAGGATTGCTCGGATGTGGCAAAATTCATCATCACGGCAATAATGGAAACGGGACAGTATTTTGGGGTGACTCATATTATCGACGTGGTGCGCGGTGATAAAACGGCGAAAGTGAAAGCCCGTGCGCATGATATGCTTGGCGTCTTTGGTGCCGGTGCGCAGCATTCAAAACAGGTTTTACAGGCGATTATCCGTCAATTGATTGCCACGGCTGCACTGAACGTGAATCTGGAAAAATATGGTGCATTAGAAGTCGCGGAGAGCGGCAACAACATCTTTCTTGGGCGCGAAAAATTTATGGCGAAGACGGTCTCCGACGCTCTCTTGACAGCGTCGAAACAAACGCGCACAGCCAAAGCCTCTGCCATGGCGGTAGCGGCCATGCCTCAGCGCAACCCGGACCTGCTGGCAGCCTTAAAACAGCTCCGTCTGCAACTCGCAAAAGAACGCTCCGTGCCAGCGTATGTTATTTTTGCTGACAAAACATTGTTTCAGATGGCCAATGATACACCGATAACGGAAGATGAATTTCTGGCAATTAATGGCGTTGGCCGCGCAAAACTCGCAGAATTCTATCACCCCTTCCACGACCTGATTTCAGAATTTAACGCTTCAGCTGATGGTTGAGTGGTCAGTGTTGCTGGCCCAACAGGCGCGCGATTGGGCACAGGCGTTTAGCCGAAAAAAACGGCATGCATGACCCGGCCCGGCAATAGCGTAAACAGGCCCGCCAAAATCAATGCAAAGCCATAAAGCGCAGCCATGACTTGCCCATGGCGTTTAATCTTGCCTTGGCGCGCGAGATTAATGCCGAAGGCGGTCAGGATAATCGTTAAGATGCTTAATAAATGAATTGGGCTGTAGAGGCCCCAAAATTGAATCTGGTGAATAAAAAACGACGAAAATGCGACGACTAAAATGATGAAAACCCAGGCCTTGCCAATAAAGACATGGATGGTCCCACCCTTTTTCATCACAAGTTGTATCCCACCAAGCATGATGGCGATCATCGCCGCAATAGCGTGCAGCGGGATCGGGTCAGGTTCTTTGAAAAGAATATCCATCATGTAAGCGCTACCAGAAATTTCACTGGCCGCAGTTTTAGCACTATCAGCATATCTGGACAGCATCGTTGTTTGACGTCCGCTCACCGTTGCGGGCGTTCAATGGATCCAGAAAGTGACAAACCTTGGCGCAATTGGTTTTGTGCCGGTGAGTCGCATCACCCAAGATATGTACCATTGATGTATGGATTGAAAACGCTGTTGGCGGGCCCTGCTGGGGTTTTTAAATGCCGTGCCATGGTATGACTAAAGAAAATATTTCATGCCGACAAAGGCGAAGATCCCCGCACATAGGGCGATGGTTAACATGACAGCTGCACTGCCATAATCTTTGGCACGTCTCGAGAGACCATGCTTTGAAAATGATATCCGGTCGATTGCCGCCTCGACGCTTGAATTGAGTAACTCAACAATCAGCACCAGAATAACAGAGCCAACCATGAGTATTGTTTCGACATCTGTCGCAGGCATCCAGACGGCCAAGGGAATCATGAGACAGGCGAGCAATAGCTCCTGTCGAAAAGCGCTTTCCTCGCGGATCGCAAACATCAGACCCGACCAAGAATTCCGTGCCGCCATAACGGCGCGTGTTACCCCTTGATTGTCCTTATAGGGGTTATCTGAAACATTATATTCCGCCTTATCCTGACGGGCCGCCACAAGATGGCCTGCAAAGATTGTTGAAGCATTTTGCCACGAAAACGTTTCCGCGTGTTGCCGGGGTTTTGTGCGCGGAATTGTTAAGGCGCGTTGACACGCACGGCCAAGGTCTTCATCCAAAACACCGGCCTCAGAATCGCCAATAACATCGATCGGACCTGTCACCGGATAGGCTGCAACGGGCAGCCCGCATGCCATTGCTTCCAACAATACCAACCCAAAGGTATCTGTGCGACTTGGAAATACAAAAACATCTGCCTTGTTATATAAATCCGGAAGTTCTGCCATTTTCTTGGGGCCAAAAAAGCGCACATGGGGATATTGCGCTTGTAATTGCTTGAACGCTGGGCCGCCGCCGACAACCCATTTCTCTCCGTCGAGATCAAGGTTCAGAAAGGCTTCAAGGTTTTTCTCAACAGCCACGCGCCCGACATTGATATAAATTGGAATGGCGCTTTCTTTTGAGGGGAGTGTTTTGGGCGAAAAGAGCTCTAAATCCACGCCACGCGGCCATAATACCGGGTGGCCAATGTGCCAATTTTCCAAATCTGCCACCACCGAGGCCGTTGGGGCCATTACGGCTGACGCCGGAGCGTGAAACCAGCGCAGAAATATATAGGTCCAGGCAAGTGGCACCCGCAGCCGCGAATAAACATATTCAGGAAAGCGGGTGTGATAGGCGGTTGTGAAGGCTAAATTACTGCGCAGGGCAAAGGCCCGCGCCGCCAAACCCAAGGGCCCTTCAGTTGCAATATGCAGGTGGTCAGGGCCAAAAGCTCGTATCGCCTTGCTGACGCTGCTGCCTGGAAAAAGCGCGAGGCGAATTTCTGGATAGGTGGGGCACGGGATCGTCTTGAAGCCGTTGGGGGTGATTAATTCGACCTCGTGGCCCATCGCCCGAAGCCCATCCCTGGTTTTTGAAAGTGTTCTGACAACGCCATTGACTTGTGGATGCCAGGCATCCGTGACAATCAGGATCTTCAAGACGCCTTCCCCAAGCCTAACGGCGCGTTTGGAATCTCGGTTCCAATTGACTGCGGGCGCAACTCATTGGCGCTGGTATGTGACAGGTAAGCACTCCAATCCAGTATTTCCAGTTGCCCATCGGTGTGCTCCACAAGGGCCGAGATTGATTCAACCCAATCACCATCATTGAGGTAAAGAATACCGTCAATCGTGCGGATTTCCGGTTTGTGGATGTGGCCGCAAACGACGCCGTCGCAATTTCGTCGCCGTGCCTCTGTGACCATGGCGACTTCAAAGGCTGAGATAAAGGAGACGGCGGATTTAACCTTCAGCTTGAGGTATTGCGATAGTGACCAATAGGGCCGGTTAAAGGCTTGTCTGATTTTGTTAAAAAATCGGTTGGCAACAAGCAGGCTGCTATAGGCACTGTCGCCGATGTAGGCAAGCCAGCGGGCATGTTGCAGAACGTTATCAAACAAGTCCCCATGCACGACCCATAGCTTGCGGCCATCGGTGGTTTCATGAATATCGTCGAGCTTTATTTCAATCTCGCCAAAATTATAGCCGACATAGCTGCGCGCAATTTCATCGTGATTACCGGGAATATAGATGACTTTGGTGCCTTGACGGGCCTTGCGGAGCACTTTTTGAACCACATCATTATGCTCTTGCGGCCAATAGAAGCGCTTTTTCATCTGCCAGCCATCAACAATATCACCGACCAGATAAAGCTTGTCGCATGAGGTATGTTTCAGGAAATGCAAAAGCGCCTTGGTCTGCGCGCCAGGCGTGCCCAGATGTGTGTCGGATATCCACACTGTACGGAACTGAAAAAGCGTGTCTTTGGCGCGAGACAATTTGGTGCTCCACAACTTGCGACATTGCCACGCTATTGTGCGAATATTAAAAAAATATGTCTGCCATATGACGTTTTTACTTATCCTGTCAGCCGTAGATATGCGCCAGCAAGTGATGCTGTTGAGCGCTATTGTTGTGTTTCAACATGTGTTTTTGACCACGAGCGATAGCTTGATAGCCAGGATGATCTGTATCTAACACGTTATTAAATTTAATTTTTTGGGATAGGAACGTTTATTTCTGCCAAAAAATAAGCTATCGCTATGGGTGTAAATCCACCGGCAAACGATAGCAGCAACGCCGCAAAGGTGAGCTGTACCGTGTGTCATGGACGATGATTTGATCAACAGCCAATGGGGTGGCATTGCATGTGATAGACGTCACGACGATCCACTCAGAGGCAGAAGCGCTTACCTTGCTCTCGGCGGGTGCTGAAGCAGAACCGCGATAAGAACGACAATAACGACAGTAACGATAAAAATGAACAAATACGGAGGAAATGATGACGCTTTTGAATCGCCGTAAGGCTTTGGTCATGATGGGGGGGGCTGTGGCAGCTTCGGGGCTGGCAGCGCCAGCAATTGCCGCAAACAAGAAAATCAAAGTGGGCGCCTTGCGTTTCACATCCCACTCCGGGAACTTCGTTGGCTTTGAGCGCGGCTATTTTGCGAAAGCAGGGCTTGATGTGGAATTTGAGTTTTTCCAAGCCGCGCAGCCGATGGCGGTCGCGATTGCCTCCGGTGATGTGGATTATGCTGTCACCGCTGTTTCTGGTGGTCTGATCAACTTGGCGAATAAGGGTGCGATCAAAATTATAGGCGGCGCGTTGAGCGAAGAAGCCGGCATTGACGGTCAAAAGTACCTGATTTCTGACGCCGCTTATAAGGCGGGTATCAAAACCCTCAAAGACCTTGATGGTCGGAAATATGCTGTGACCCAGAGCGGCTCATCCTTTCATTACATGGGCTCAAAAATGGCGTCCGCTGAAGGCATTGAGCTGCGTTTTACACCGTTACAAAAAGTTGGTGCGATTATTGGCGCAATGAAATCAGGGCAGGTCGATGGCTGGTCGATTGTGCCACATATCGCCAAGCCGCTGGCGAAAGCGGGGGCGTGGCATATCGTTGCCAATGTCTCTGATTACATCCCAAACTATCAGGTCACAACTGTCTTTACTTCTGCCAAGAACGCTGCCGGTGAACGCGGCATGACGCAACGTTTCCTTGATGGCTTTTCCAAAGGTGTCGACGACTATACTGCGGCGATGATCGACAAGACCGCTGATCAAGATGCGATGGTCGATCTCATCCATAAATATGTCTACACCAGCCGCCCGCGCGCAAAGGCGGCACCCTCGATCATCAATGGCAGCATGCGCATTAATAAAGGTGCGGCGTTGAACATGGCCTCAATCAAAGACCAATTGGCCTGGTTCCAGTCAGAAGGTCTGGTCAATGCCAGCATCAGTCTTGATCAACTTGTCGATCCATCCTACGTGGATATCATCGACGGATAAGCTGCAAACGCTGGGGCTGGTGCAACGCCAGCCTTAGCCGTTTTGAAAAGGCCCCTTATGCATATTCGCTTGGATGGTATCGGCCATTCCTATGGCAAGGTTGAGGTCATGCGCGATATCTCTTTGGAGATCGCCAGCGGCCAAATCGTCTGTATTGTCGGCCCGTCAGGCTGCGGGAAATCGACCCTTTTACGGTTTATCGGTGGCTTGGAGAGACCGCAGCAGGGCGCGGTTTTGCAACTTGGTCATCCAGCGAAAGACTGTCTAAATCCGCTGACCTATATTTTTCAGGATTTCGCGCTGCTGCCGTGGCGCAGTGTCTTTGGCAATATCTCGCTGGTACTGGAAGATCACGGCATGAAAGCGCATGCCGCCAAAGCAATTATTGACGATGTTTTGGCGCGCACCAAATTGACTGATTTTGCCGAGGCCCTGCCAAAGCAGCTTTCGGGTGGGATGAAGCAGCGGGTGGCGATCGCCCGCGCACTTGCCGTCAAGCCTGAGGTGATGCTGATGGATGAGCCATTATCCGCTCTTGATAGCCAGACCCGTGAGCTGCTGATGGATGATTTGGTGGAGTTGTGGACGCGAAAGCCATTTACCGCTGTTTATGTGACCCATAATTTGGCCGAGGCGGTCCGGCTAGGCCACCGGGTTGTGGTTCTGTCTCGGCGACCGGGGATAATTCGTGAGATTGTGGATATCGACAGACCTCTGGCAGAGCGTGAATTTGGTGATGCAGAGCTCGATCGGGCGCAAAAGCACCTATGGCAATTAATGCGCACCGAAGCGCGGGCAGCCGACGCGGAGTTGCTGCATGGCTGAACGTGGAAAAAGGGTGACTTTTCGTGGCGGTGGTTTTGCCCCTGAAACCCGCCGCTGGGTTGGTTTCAGTGTATTTGTCAGTCTGATCTTTGTGATCGAGTGGGGAACCAGGACCGGTTGGATTTCGGCATTATCGTTGCCGATCCCATCGGATGTATTGGCGACCTTTATTCAGCTTTATGAAAGTGGGCTTTTGTTTAAACACCTTGGCCCGAGTCTCTCCCGGCTGATCGTTGGGGCTGTCATTGGGATGAGCGTGGGCATTAGTCTTGGTGTGCTGATTGGCCTGTTTTCCTATATACGATCAGGGCTTGTGCCGGTGGTGGCGGCACTTTTTCCAATCCCTAAAATTGCGCTTTTACCGCTTTTTGTGATTTGGTTCGGCATCGGCGAGGGCTCAAAATACGCTTTGATTGCCTTTGGGACCTTTACCCCGACGGTGGTGGCCACTTATGGCGCGGTCGATAACGTTGATCGAACGCTGATCCGAATGGGACAGAGTTTTGGCCTGTCTTGGTGGTCCATTGTCCGCAAGATCGTCTTGCCTGGGGCGATGCCGGGAATTTTGTCTGGTCTGCGGATCAGCCTGGCCATCGCGATTATTCTTCTGGTTGCCGCAGAGATGCTTGGTGCGGAATATGGCATCGGTGCCTATATCCTTGAAGCAGGCGCTTTGTATGACTTGGAAAGGCTGTTTGTCGGGGTTGTTCTTCTCTCCTTACTTGGCGTTGTCGTGAGTGCCCTGATCAGCGCCATCGAACGCCGCCTGCTCCGATGGCGAATTTAAACCAGCCAGCCAACAAGGATAGGCACGATAAGGCTTGTGAGTAAGGCATTTAACGCCATGGCAATGCCTGCATATGCACCTGCTGTTGGGTTCACTTGAAAGGCACGGGCGGTGCCAATGCCGTGGGCAGCGACACCGACGGCAAAGCCGCGCGCCTGCCAATCTGAAACTTTCATCAAGTTCATCAATGGCGTTACTGTCATTGCCCCAATAATCCCCGTCAGGATGACCAATACCGCTGTCAGTGTTGGTATGCCGCCGATCGCCTCTGATATGCCGAGGGCCACAGGTGCTGTCGTTGATTTGGGGGCCAGCGACCGCAGCACCTCATCTGGCAAACCAAAGGCATCGGCCAAAAGAATAGCAGAGCCAGCAGCAACCACAGAGCCGATCAACAATGTAAAAAAGATCGGTGCGAGGGTTGTTTCGCTTGACTGACGTGGAGCGCGTTAAGCGCGCAAAGTGGTAAACCCATATTGCAAGACTTGCACAACGTGATCGCCGCTAACGCCTTCCTTCTGCATGC